>CACXGY010000053.1 GCA_902767275.1 uncultured bacterium
CAGTAGGTAGGGTAGACTTTAGTCTACCGATACTTATTTATCGGCAACCCTTCCCTAACCCTTCCCTTGCTAAGGGCAGGGAACACACATCCTTCCCTTGTCAAGGGAAGGACAGAGGATGGGTTACCGGTGTTTATATTATTGAACATTTGTAACCTATGAACTTTTTTATATTTACCCCTGCGGTCAAAGAAAGTGAACATCCATATCTGTCCAAAATGACGTAACTATATTTATTTTTTTATATTCCCATTATATTTATTATGCACACACATCGCTAATAACTTCAATCTACAAAAAAAGGACAAGGTTTACACCCTGCCCTTTTTTACTCTTTCTTTTTAAAGAATTACTATTTTGCTGCTTTTTTAACTGCTTCAGTAATATCAGCACCACCATAAAGAACAGCACCTTTTACTAAAACTAAAGAATATCCGCCTGATTGTGCTTGCTTAGCAATTGCTTCGCCAATTTTCTTATCAATCTTTGTTGATTCAGCATATAATTCTTTTCTTTGTGTATCAACTTTTGCTTGTAATTCTTTGTTGTACTTTTGAGTTAAAGATTCCTTAGCAGAATCTGTTTTTTGTTTTTCAACATCTGCTCTTGCTGCTTCAACCCATGTTTTTAATGCTTCTGATTTCTTTTCTTGTTGTTGTTTCAATGCCTTTACTTGGCTGTTATCATTGATAACTTGTGCAACATCAACAACTGCAATTGAAGATGCTGGAGCCGCTGTAGTAGCAACATTGCTAACACCAAATCCGATACCTAATGCTAATGCAGCAACAGATAATACTTTTACTGAGTTTTTCATACAATAATATCCTTTCCACATACTCTCACTATGTAATTAAATAACGTACTTAACTATTATTATACATAATATTTTTTAAATATCAAATTTTAAATATTTGTTACAAAATACCATGTACAGAATTATATTCTAATGATAAATTTTTAAAAATCAACATTTAATTAATCTAACCCCAAATCCATTGTCGGTGCTTTAGCGACAATCGCACTTGAAGAAATAATATCGACCCCGACAGATGCAATCTTTTTAAGAGTATCTTTGTCTACTCTGCCGCTTGCTTCAACAATCGCACGATGATTTATTATTTTTACCGCTTCTTTCATCTCATCTATAGTCATGTTATCAAGCATGATTATATCAACTCCGCAATCGACGGCTTCCTTTACTTGTTCTATCGTATCACATTCGACCTCAATTTTATGAGCATGAGATATTGATTTCTTTAATATTTGAACCGCATTAGTTATAGAACCGGCAAATTTTACATGATTATCTTTTATCATTGCCATATCAGACAGATTATATCTATGTATATATCCACAACCTGTCTTAACAGCATATTTCTCAAAAATTCTAAAATTCGGAGTTGTTTTTCTTGTGTCTACCATTCTAACTCCATATTCAGAAATAATGTTTTGATACTCACGAGATTTTGTTGCAATACCGCTCATTCGCTGAATATAATTAAGGGCAGTTCTTTCTCCTGCTAATATTGCTCTTGCCGAACCTGAAATCTCGGCGAGTTTATCTCCTTTTCGTATTTCATCGCCATCTTTTACATAAAATTTTATCTCAACATCATCTGATAAAAGTTTAAAAACTGTTATAAAAACATCTCTGCCGCAAAAAACTCCGTCTTCTCTGGTATTAAGAACACAACTCATTCTGTCTTGTTCTTTTGTCAAATTATCTGTAGTTATATCCTCAAAACTAATATCTTCTTTTAACGCATTTCTGACATGTTCTTCTATATAAATCTTATTTAACAAAACTCGGTTCTCCTTCTCCTTTTATCACGCAATTATGCACTCCCTCAGGCTTAGCCATCGGAAAATCTGTTCTGTAATGTGCTCCTCTGGATTCCTCCCGTTTCAATGCGGATTTTATTATTAATTGAGAAACACATAACATATTTCGTAATTCATACTCTTGTTTATTAAGACATTTTCTTCCTCGTTTAAACTTAGATTTTAATTTATATATCTCATCCAACCCTTTTAATAATAAATCTTCATCACGCAAAATACCGGCATATTGCCACATAATATTTTTCAACTCTAATTTTATTAACTCGACATCAAAATTTTCATCACTAATCGGTTCTTCGTATTTTTCTATAACCGTCATAATCGTTTCATCAATCCGTTTAGGCGGAACCAAATTATTAAACGACAAATAATTAGCAAGTTCGTGAGCACAAACGACACATTCAAGTAAAGAGTTACTGGCGAGCCTGTTTGCACCATGTAAACCTGTAGAGGAACATTCTCCTATTGCATAAAGACCTCTCACAGAGGTTCTACCGTCAGCGGATGCCTTTATCCCGCCCATATAATAATGAGCGGCCGGAGCAACAGGAATTAACTCTTTTGTTATATCAATACCTACACTTTTGCATACTTTTGTTATTGTAGGAAATCGTTTTAACAAGAGTTCTGTATCAATACTTGATGTATCCAAAAAAACTTTATCAGAATTTGTTTTTGACATTCTGTCGTATATCGCACGAGTAACAACATCTCTTGGGGCGAGTTCTTTTTTCTCGCTATATTCAGCCATAAACTCTTTCCCGTTTATATCAACAAGTTTTGCGCCTTCGCCTCTAACTGATTCAGAGATTAAAAACCTATTTTTCTTACCGTCTACAGCAAGAGCCGTCGGATGAAATTGAACGAACTCCAAATCTTGTAGTATAGCACCGGCACTATATGCGTATTCTATACCGTCACCTGTTGCGACAGCAGGATTAGTAGTATATTTATACAACTGACCGATTCCGCCTGTGGCAAGTATTACTGCAGATGTATATATAGTTTCATACTCTTTTGTATCATCATTGTATACCAATACACCCTTACATTCACTATCGGAATCTATCAATAATTCGACGACCATAGTATCTTCAAGAATATCAATATTAGGATTTTCTTTAACACGTCTGCATAACGTTTTTTCTATCACACTTCCTGTAGCATCACCACCTGCGTGCAATATTCTGTTAACACTATGAGCACCTTCGAGTGTATATGTAATATTTCCGTTTTCATCTTTATCGAATTCAACACCAAAATCTATTAAATCATTTATTACTTCATCAGAATTTTCAGAAATAAATTTTGTTATTTTCGGTTCACTTAATCCTGCACCGGCATTCAAAGTATCTTGAACATGCAACTCAACGGAATCAGCCTTATTATCATTCATAACACCAACTATTCCGCCTTGTGCATAACGTGAATTACTCTCTCCAAAATTAGACTTTGTCACTACAAGCAAACCTTCCGGAAGATTTATTTGTTGAACCATTTTTAATGCACAAAATAATCCTGATATACCGCTTCCAACAACAACAGCCGAATATTTTGAATATTTCATCCCAAATTACCTCTTTAAAACATTATATTATAAACGATTATTATGTACAATAAAACTTTTCAATGATGATTTCTCTCTCATTGCCAAAGGACAGTGAACATTCATTTAATGCCTTAATGCTCTATTACCTTATTGCCTTTAATTCCACCCTGCCAACCTTTTTTAATCAAATAACAATAACTAAGAGAGACAAACCTCTTATGAGATTTGTCCCTCTTACCATAATTAACAACGAAAAAGAGTTTATTTTTTTTATTAACCGCCAAATGTCTTGAAGGTAGATTCGATAGATTTTGAAACAACCTTTTGACATGCTTCCATTTCTGTTTGGAGTGCGGTTTGTTCTGTACCTAACTGTTCAAGACGGAGCTGAAGTTCTCTATCTTCTGCCTGTATGATTTCGGTTTTTGCGTTAATATCCGCAACAGCCTTGTCATATTTTTCTTGTTTGTAGAAGTATGCGTTCATTGCATTTCTGTACGCTTCTTCATCTGTAATGGTTTCACAGTTCAATGTATAAACCGTGTCATCATCTTCAAACTTGACAGTTGAGAACCTGCCCTTGCCGTCTGTTTCCATTAAGGCTTTTTTAGTATCTGCAATCTTTGTATTGATATAAGTTGATGTATAGTAACAGAACTTATTCTGAGCATCAATACCGTTTGTCGCAATTGCATTATCTTCGTATGCACCCTTAACTGCTGTTTCTAAATCCGCAGTTGTAGTGTAATAGGTGTGATCAAACATCTTGAATGAGTAGATACCACCAATATATTCACCGGTTGTAGGATCGAAACATGCTGACAAGTTACCATAAGCAACATTGTTTCCGCCTTTTTTCATATCCTTGATAACCTGTTGAATTTCTATCTGCATATCTTCATTACTGTTATACGTATCTAAAGACACTGCATTAAGAGTACAGTTTCCTACTGCTTCAAAGTTACTGAATGTCGGGTTATTTTCTTCTCTATGGAAGAATAATTGATCCTTCCATTGAGTTTCATCCGGATCTGTTAAATCTATTGCAGATAATTCACCTGCGGTTAAGATATATGTACCATCGGTATAATATGCAGTATTATCCCCAGTTCTAACTTCAACTTTGGAAATATCACCTTGTGAACCTGATGCTTCATCCATATCTTCACCGCATATAAATGCGTAAATAGGATTATTTGCGGCATCTACCTCACCTGTGTCCACCGCAAAATATGATTTAGATGCATCATATTTATCACCATATACTGCAAGCAATTGTGCTATTTGTGTTCTTTGATTTTCATCATCAAAATCAATTTTCTTAAATAATGAATTTGCTTCGACAAGGTTCCCGTTTTGATCATAAGCCGCAGGAATAGTTATATTTACCTCTTTATAAGGCATATTACCAGGTCCTTGATCAGCATCTGGATTAAATGCATCATTAGCGATTTTAAGTCCGGTAAATGTAATGTCTGTATCAAATCCCCACGTTGCAGGAGTATTAGTCGCAGCATCTGCCGGAGTATAAGTAGCCTTATCACCTGCAGTTACTTTTGCTGTTCTCTTTGTGAATGCATCTACTTCCTCAACATTATCAATAGTTTTATCCATACGCTTGAATACGTGAGTAGATTCAACACCATTTCTTGTAACTACTACTGTATACGAGTCATCACCTGCTCCCGGAAGTGATTCTTTATGATAAGTAGATTGCTTAACTTGATACTGCTTATCCGGTTTATCAGTAAACTGATTCTTCTTAGAATGTTGAATTTCCGGTGCGTTCATACGTTTAGACTGACCCGTATAAACGTTTTCATAGTGGTAACTCGTTACAACATAGTTGTAATCTTCGTTCGGTACAGCGATTTGATAGAAGTCAGAAATAACTTCATCGTTGATACCGTCGCTCCAAGAGTATTGAAGCGTTGTAAAGTCGTTACTGTCAGGACACGTTGGTACTGACATAGTCAACATCTGATTAAACAGATCGGCTGACTGGTTTGCTAAGTTGAGCCTTTGTTGGTTCAACTGTTGGCCTTCGTACTCAGTATTTGTCTTTCTGGCAGACAATGTTAAGTACCTAGCCTGAGAAGCTGCCATTCCCATAGGTATTCTCCTTTCATTGTTAATTGAAATATTAAATTGTTTTCATGGTTTCTTTTAATGTTTCGTCAAAACATGTCAACGAAGCACTATTAGTATGTTACATTTCTTTACAATTCTTTTCAACGGTTATGACATCAGGTTCTGTACTATAGTTAGAGAAATATCATACTTTAGGTGGAGAAAAATGGGTTAAATATTTTTCATGTATTGTCATGTTTTTTATTTAGTAAAAATAAAATCGTAACCAAATCAGAGCAAATCCGACTCCCCTTGTCAAAGGGAGTTATAATCACTTCCTTCCCTTTACAAGGGAAGGACTGAGGATGGGTTACGACAATATTTGTTCAGTATAGATATCAGATTTTTGAATAATTTCGAACAATCAATGTTGA
>CACXGY010000054.1 GCA_902767275.1 uncultured bacterium
AGACGAAACAGACCTCAAGAAGGCAGAAGCACAATACGAAGCAGATATGAACAGAATCAACAAAAAAGATACAAAATACGATACTGAATTAGCAATCTGTGAAAACGAAAGAAACGCTTTGAAACAAGAAGTTGATTCTCTCAAAACCGTAATCAAAGATAACGTTGACAGAACATTCAAATTGTTCTCATAAGATATCTTATCAACATGAGGTTAATTTTTAATAACTTTATTTAACTTGTGGAGTTAGATTATGTTACCCGTTAATCTAAATTCCATTTGCGTTTTAATTGATTAAAAACTCCTCTGTTATCCATATCAGAAATTACATTATTAACAACTTCAATAATATAATCAGATTCTTCTCCACGTCTAAAGGCTATTCCATAAGAATCTCTGGAGTATCTTTTAGGTAAAATTTTAACGCTGTTGTCTTTCATAGAATAGGTTCTTAAAATTGCCTCATCAGACGTTATTCCTAGCACAGTACCGTTTTTTAGTGCATTATAGGCATCATCATAAGAACGATAACCTAAAACGTGTGCCGTCGGCAGTAAAAACTTTATAGTTTCTTCTGCGGTTGAACCAAATATGACCCCTACATTTTTATTGCTCAAATCTGCTAATGAACGTATAGAACTACCGGCTTTTACAAGTAAAGCCTGTCCTGTAATATAATATGCGTTAGAAAAGTCGGCGAAATGTTGCCTTTTGGGTGTAATTGTAGTTGTGGCAATAACCATATCAACTTCATTTATATTAAGTTTATACATTCTTTCTTTGTCAGTAACAGGGATGAACTTAACTTTTGTAGGGTCGTGAAACAACTCTTTTGCTATATAGTGTGCAATATCTATATCAAACCCTGCATTTGCACCATTTGAGTCAATAAATCCAAACGGTTTTGCATCTGTTTTTACCCCTACAATAATATATCCTCGTTGGATAACTGTCTTATATAAATCTTCGCCCTTTTTTGTTGCGGCATCTTTATTATAATCATACATCCAAAATATAGTCCAACATATCAGACCAATGATACCAAGTATAATTAAAACCTTCTTCTTCATAATACTATTATGATATTAATTTTTGCTTTTGTAAATAGATAAACAAAATGTTATAATTTGTAATAATAAAGAAATCTTAGTGAAACTGTGATATCCTAAAAGTCGGGGGGTATATGAAATCAATAGAGTATTTTTTAAATGGAAATTCATGTTCCGAAAGCATTATTCTTGGTTCAATAGATGATGGTATATGTGATAAATCACTTTTAGCAGTTGCAAGTCCTTTTTCCGGCGGGATTGGTTCAGGTTGTTTATGCGGTGCTGTATCAGGTTCTTTAATGGTTATTGGTTATTTGTACGGTAAAAACAACTCATTTGGAAATCCTCCAATAGCAAGAGAGTTGGCAAAAGAGTTTATGAACAGATTTAAAGAGTCACATGGTGCAACTTGCTGCAGAGTTTTATCAAGAGGTTTTGAGTTTGGTTCGCCTGAGCGAAAACAACATTGTACCAATTTTGTAGAGTTTTGCTATAATACCTTAAATAATATTTTGAGAGATGTTGTTAAGAATGACTGATTTTGTGTTCAAAAAACGTGTTTTGTTTATTGGGGTTCCTGATATGGCTTATGTCGGGTTAGAAAAACTGCTTGATGCAAATGTAAATATTGTTGGAGTAGTTGGCCCTCTAAAAACTCATAATACGTATAACGCTTTTAAAAATTTTGTGTTAAGTAAACATCTTAATTTTATTGAATATGACAAACTCAATGATTCGGATTTGTTAGAAAAATTAGATGCTCTTAATATTGATATTGCTGTTGTTTGTTCTTTTAACAATAAAATACCAAAAGTTTTTATGGATAAAATAAAAGATGGTATTGTAAATGTTCATCCGTCGCTTTTACCTAAGTATAGAGGAGGAAATCCTTATTCCTGGGTAATTATTAACGGTGAAAAAGAAACAGGTGTTACGCTTCATTTTATGTCAGAGAATTTTGATGACGGAGATATAATTTACCAAACTACGTGTGAATTATTACCTGATGAAACAATGGGAACTCTTTTTAACAGAACAAATGAAATTGGTGCAAATATGCTGTTAAAAGCACTCGTTACTTATGAAAATCAAGGGTTTTTACCAAGAAGAACTCAGCCTGAAGGAGATTTTATTTCTGCTCCAAACATAAAAGACAATCAAACTTTTTTGAATTATAATTATACAGCAATTCAACTTGAACGATTGATAAGAGGATTGAATCCGTATTTATCAGCAATGACTGCTTTTAACGGAGAAGTTTTAAGAATCCATAAGGCAAGAGTTGAAAATATAGAGAATGAATCTGAGTTTGAAAACGGGCAAATTTGCAAAGTCGATAGTAAGAATGTTTATATAAAAACAAAACAAGGTTGTCTTGTCCCGGAAGTTATTCAATATTCAGGATTTATAATAGGCGACTGTAGTGATTTTATAAAGATAGCACAACCGAAAATTGGAGATAAATTTATAAATGGATACACTTAATTTTTTAACGGCAGGAATGCCATTAATAACAGGAAATAAAGGTTATAAAAAAGCCTTTGAAATTTTAGATGAAATGAACCTTGACGGAATGGAGTTAGAATTTGTTCACGGTGTTAGAATAAGTGACGTTAATAAAGAAGTGGTAAAAAGTTCGAATCTTATAAAAACTATTCATGCACCGTTTTATATAAATTTAAATTCAAAAGAACCGGAAAAAATTGATGCAAGTGTTCAGAGGATTATAGAAACAGCCAGAGTTGCATCAGAAGTAGGTGCTTTTAGTATTACTTATCACGCTGCTTTTTATTTAGGTATGGACAAGGAAACGGTTTATAATACAGTGAAAGAACAAACAAAAATAATAACAGATGTTTTGTCTGATGAAAGAATAAAAGTATGGGTTAGACCTGAAACTACCGGAAAAGCAACTCAATGGGGAGATTTAGATGAGATAATCAGATTGTCGAAGGAATTCGAGGATGTGCTTCCTTGTGTTGATTTTTCTCATATTCATGCACGCTATAACGGGATTTCAAATACTTATGATGAATTTTGTAAGATATTTGAGAAGATTGAAAAAGAATTATCTGATAAAAAACCTCTTGAAAATTTCCACGCACACATTGCCGGCATTGCTTATGGAGAAAAAGGTGAAAAACATCATCTTAATTTGTATGATTCTGATATGAATTATAAAGATTTGCTCAGAGCATTCAAGTTATTCAACGTTAAAGGTGCAATCGTGTGTGAAAGTCCTAATATTGAAACAGATTGTAAAATAATGAAAGACTATTATTTATCCATATAATCAATAAACAATGATTTATTTTGACATATAGTTATAAATAATCTTTGATGCTTCTTGTATATACAATCTACCATTGACGTCATTGTGAGGTCTTTTCGCAAGAATAACAACGATGTATCTTTGACCTGACGGAAGATATACAATGCCTGCATCGCCAAGCATAGTACCAATATCGCCTGTTTTATGGATGAAATCTACTCCTTCAGGTAACCCTGCTTTTATCAGAGAGGTGTTTTTTACTTTTCCCATAATATTTATTATGTCACTTTGAGAATTAACATTGAGGAACGAATTCGTATCTTCGCTGATATTATATAACATTTGAGCCATATCTTCAGCAGTTGTATAATTTGTTCCTGTTAAATCAGGAAGCCAAGTTTGAACGTGTGTGTGCTTAATTCCCCAAGATTTTAATGCGGCATTAATATCATTCATAGACCCGATTTTTGCCATTAGCATATTTGTAGCAGTGTTGTCAGAATCTTGAATCATAACCTTTGCTAAATCATAAATAGAATATTGTCTGCCTGCTTGATGATATTGCATGTTACCGGATCCCGGAGAACGATAATATTCAGTTAAAAACATTGAATCACTCAATCCGAATTGCTCTGCTTCAACAGATTTATATAATTGAATTAATACAGGCAGTTTTATGATGCTTGCCGCAGGATAAATTTTGTTTGAATCAATGCTGACATAACTATTTGTATCAATTGACCAAACAAAAACGGCAGGCTTTATACTTGAATATTTTTTGTTTAAGTTTTTAAGTGAATTTTCAAGAGAGTATAATCTTTCTCCGTATCTAAGGGTGGTCATTTTTGCCTTTTTCCCCTCATTTGCGGTTAAAGGTATTCTATGATTTAAAAATGTATAATTTGAAGTGTAGGATAAAGTAGGATTGATTAGTTCAAGATAATTAATCCCGTCTTTAGGCATAAAATTTGTTTGACAAATATTATTATCAGAAGAAATATTCTCAATATTAGACGGGAAAAATGTTGATGATACCATATTATATGCTGTTGGAACAAACAATAAACCAAGTCCTGCCATTAAAGATAAAACTATAGCCTTACCAATAATATTTTTTACCGATTTTTTCTTCTTTTTAGGCTTCGGCATTGGTAAAGGTCTTGCCGTTTTATCTTTTTTTGGTTTTGCAGGTAATGTTACCGCATTATTATAACCATAACGCTCATAACTGTCATATCTTACAGTATTAGTTCTATACACCATCTTCCCCCTAGTTAATAATATTAGTATAGAATATATGTATAATTAGAAAATCATACAAAAAGTCGATATTCTAATCTAAGAAACCATTGACATGGCTTTAACGAAAATATCTTCTATTAGACTTAAAACAAGTAGAGCAACAATAGGAGAGAAATCTAATCCTCCTATTGGCGGAATAAATCTTCTGAATAAATCAAGATAAGCATCTGTAATAATTCGAATAAATTTCATTGGCTGTGCATCCCAATTGATGTTAGGTAGCCAAGAAAGAAAAATTCTAAGTACTATTAATATGCTGTAAAAATATATAAAAGATGCAATAAGTCCGTTTAATCTACCTATTATTAAATTCATAATTATGCTCCCGAAACTTGACTTGTTGTATGACAATCACATCCCATATTGTCTAAATCTATGTTTTCAATCATAGTAAACAATAGTTTTTTAAGATTGTCTAAATTATTATTAAACACTTTAATGACTTCACCGTGAGAAACAGGCGGAACATCGCCGACAAGTCCTGCATCATAATCAGTAATTAGTGAAATATTCAAAGGACACATATCTAATTCTTTAACTAAATATGCTTCAGGGTATGCGGTCATATTAATAACCTCCCACCCTTGTGCAGTAAAGAATTTAGATTCTGACTTAGTTGAAAATCTTGGACCGTTAACAACTACAACTGTACCTGTTTCATGGATAGTTATACCCATATCTCTGCCTGTTTTTATTGCTAATTCTCTCAGTTGAGGACAATAAGGATCCGCAGCAGAAGGGTGTATAACATTTGGACCGTCAATAAAAGTTGTTATACGTCCGTCTGTCCAATCAACAAATTGGTCTGCAATAACAAAACTTCCCGGTTCAACATGTTTTTGTAAACTACCTGCTGCACAAGGTGAAATAACACATTTACAGCCTGCTTCTTTCATTGCCCATACATTTGCTCTATAGTTAATTTTGTGCGGTGGAATAGAGTGGTCACGTTTATGTCTTGGCATAAACGCTACTTTTTTATCCCCGATTTTCCCAACAAATAAAGCATCACTAGGCTCTCCGTAAGGTGTATCTATTTTAATTTCTTCAATGTTGTCCAAAAACTTATAAAATCCGGAGCCGCCAAAAACTCCGACTTGTGCTATATTTCCCATGTTAATCTCCTTTTTTATAAGTTTATCATTTCGAAAATATCATGGCAAAATTGTAAATACTTTGTAAAAGATTTTAATATACGATTTTTTGTTTTGTATCTTTAATATTGTTATAATTTTTGTTTTAAATTTTTTATTTTCCATTTAAAATATAAATAAGGTAAAACAGAAAGAGGTAATAAGTGAAGGTATTAGTAGGGTTATCAGGCGGAGTCGATTCATCAGTTGCGGCATTATTATTAAAAGAGCAAGGTCATGAGGTCGTCGGGGCAACAATGTCAATATGGAGAGAACGTCCTGATTTAGACCTTAGCGTAATGAAAGAAAAAAAGACTTGTACGCATGGTGCATGTTACGGACCTGATGAAAAAGAAGATATTGAATCAGCACGTGCAATTGCAGAACAAATCGGAATCCCTTATCATGTATTCAAATGTGCAGATGAATATGAAAAAATAGTTTTAGAAAATTTCAAAGATGAATACCTCTCAGGAAGAACCCCTAATCCGTGTATCAGATGTAATGCTCTTGTTAAATTTGGTGTATTACCTTTTCTTGCAAAACAAAACGGGATTGATTTTGATAAATTTGCAACAGGTCACTATGCAAGAATTGAAGAAAGAGATGGGAGATTTATACTAAAACGTGCTAAAAACCCTAAAAAAGACCAATCGTACTTCTTATATAAATTAAAACAAGAACAATTAAGCAATATTTATTTACCGCTTGGAGAATATACAAAAGAGGAGATTAGAGAGATTGCTCGTAATGGCGGGCTTGATGTTTCTGAAAAACCTGACAGTCAGGATTTTTATGAAGGTGATTATAACGAACTGTTGGGGATAAAGTCTAAAAGAGGTAATATTGTTGATTTAGACGGAAACGTTTTAGGCGAACATGATGGGATTTGGAACTACACAATAGGACAAAGAAAAGGAATCGGTATCTCTGCTCCTGAACCGCTCTACGTGCTTGAGTTAAGAAAAGATACTAACGAAGTTGTTGTTGGATATAAAGATAAGACATTTAAAAAGTCTTTATATGCTATTGATTTAAACTGGATATCAATAGATAAATTAACCGAACCAATGAAAATTACTGCAAAAATTCGTTCTACTCAACAACCGACAGAAGCGACAATTATTCCTATTGATGAAGATAGAATAAAAGTTGAATTTGACGACTATCAAAAATCAATTGCAATTGGTCAGTCTGTTGTATTTTACAATGGCGATGACGTAGTAGGCGGCGGAATAATAGATTCTGTTGAATAGTGCCTTTTATTTTGTGTTAATATAATACTATGAAAAATATTGCACTAATATTAGCCTCAGGAACCGGTTCACGTTGCGGATTAGGGTATCCTAAACAATTTGCAAAAATAAATGATAAATGTATTATTCAATATACTATTGAGAAGTTTCAAAATAATAACAATATTGATGAAATTTTTCTTGTAACAAATGTTGAATATGTTGAAAAACTCAAAGATTTATCAAAAAATTATTCAAAAGTAATGAATGTAATAGCCGGCGGAGAAACAAGGAAAGATAGTTCTTATAACGGAATTTCCGCAATTAATGAAAAAGAAGCAAATATACTTATTCATGACGGCGTGAGACCTTTAGTTAATGACGAGATAATAAATACTTGTATTAAAGAGTTAAAATCAAATTCGGCTGTTTGTACAACAATCGATACAACTGATACAATATTTAAAACGGATAATAATGGATATATAGAAGAAATCCCTAAAAGGAATTTATTAAAAAGGGCTCAAACTCCACAGTGTTTTAAATTATCAATTATAAAAAAAGCACATGAACTTGCTGCTAATGATTCAAATTGTGTTGTCACAGATGATTGCGGATTGATTATTTATTATAAACTTGCACAAATTAAAACAATTCAAGGTTCAATAAATAACATTAAAATAACTTTTCTTGAAGATATTGAATACGCAAAAAATTTCCTGACTAAAATTTAAAAATATAAATTTAGAAATGACCGGAATCTGCACGTTTTTCACGGACACTTGTAATATTGTTATCGACCAATCTGCCTATTGCAGTTGTCAACACGGTTATACCCGTACCCCATATTGCCAGCGTTGTTTTAAATCCGTTTACTATTTTCTTTGTTCTGTTTGATACTCCATCTTTAGGCGGGATAATTTTCCCATAGTTATCTCTTTTTACTTCTTTTTTCATAATATCATTTAAAGCAATATTTCTATCGTGATACCCTGAAATAAGATTACGTTTACCGCTGAATTTTTTTAAAGAACTTATTTGTGAATGAATCAAACTTCCAGCCAACGCAACCCCTGCAGTTAACCCTATAATGGTACCGGCTACTGAGGTTTTATATGTATTTCCCTTATCAGTCGTACGTTCCCTTGCAGAAAATGAAACATTATTTATTGGTTGTATACTCATACATCTTACTCCGAATTACACCGTATGATATTAATACATCAAAACATAAAATTTTGCCAGTATGTAAAGAAAAATTTATTTATAATGCATCTGACTAAATAAAAAATAGGTAGTAACTGTGAAAGTTCTACCTATTTTTTTATTTTTTGTCGTTAGTTTTTATTTTTGTCCATGTTGTTTTTTAATAATTTGATTAGCAATATCGCCGATAATACCACCGGTTTTGACCTTTTCAATATCATCATTTGAGTATGTTTTGACAAATTTAATTGTACCTGTTTCAGCAATACTCTTAGCCGCATTCATGAATGATTTAAAATCAGGACTTGAAAGTTTTGGCATACTCATTCTAAAGTTAATTCTTGCGTGTTCTGCCCCTGTTACCACTTTTTCGTGATTTACCGCCCCTGTTTCATCTTTTCTATATATAGAGCCATCTCCTTGGGTTAGAGGTAGAGTTTCTGCTATATCTTCCGCTGATATTACATGTTCAACTGCTAATGCTAATTGTGCTGTTTGTTCAGGTGTCATTATTATTTTCTCCGATATTAACTATCTAATTATTATATAATATATCTCTTGTATATATAAAGTATATATAATAATTAAAATTGCCTTTTCAAATTAACATTTCTTAATAAACTATATATTATTTTTTAGATAAATGCAATACTTTCGAATTAATATGTTTTATTTAAAACAGATTCATGTGCTTTTAGTTCAATAGTATCATCTAGTGGTTCAAGATCAAAATCATCATTGTAGCGTTTTTTTAGAGCCAGTTTGATTAAATAATCAGCAAAATGAGGGTTCTTAGGAAGAAATGAACCATGTAAATATGTCCCAAAAGCATTTCTTGCCCTTGCTCCTTCTGTTTTATCCATCCCGTTGTTTCCGTTACCAACGATTATTTTAGCCATAGGAGTTGTGTCTCCACGAAGATAAGTCAGCCCGCTATGGTTTTCAAAACCAACAATTGTTTGTTTATCTTCAATATAATCAACAGATGCTGTTACATTTCCAATAAAACGAGTTGCACCTGCCTCTGTATATGCATCAAGAATATTAAGTCCTAATAATCTGTCAGCATCGTGTGGTTGATAATATTCCCCCATTAACTGATATCCTCCGCAGATGCCAAGAAATACCGCATCATTGTAATATTCTTCAGTTAGTAAATTTTTGTATTTTTGTAATTCATGAGAAACTTCAACTTGTTGTCTGTCTTGTCCACCGCCAATGAAAAACATATCTGTTCCTGCCTCAAGAGTATCGCCTATATTAAATTGTTGAATTTCAAGTTCAATTCCTCTCCATTCACAACGTTTTTGCAAGGCTTTAATATTCCCTGCATCTCCATATATGTTTAAAAATAACGGATATAAATGAACAAGTTTTAATTTTAAGTTTCCCATTTTTTTATACCTATTTATAATGTTTTGACTCTTTTACATTTTTGTAAAACTCCGATGTGATTAACTGTGAGTAATGTTTTTTATCATTAACGGATACAATTAATCTTTGATTATCTTTGTCGGAATCAACGACAGAAATAATCCCGCATATATTAGTATACGGAAAAGTTGCTAATTTTGCATTAAATTTTGCATAAGGAACACGCTGACCGTAGGTTGTCATATATCCCTTTTCTGTTATTTGAATATTATCTACTTTAGTAGATTTATATTTGAATTTATGAGATAAATCTTCTAATTTATATTTTATAGCGTCGCTTTTAATATCTTCTTCCGTTAAAAGAGATTTTTTTCCTGAATCCAGAATAATCATTTTTTGTCCGGAGGTTGGGTGTTTTGCAACAACAGTTTTATATCCCAGAACTTTTACGGCTTTATCGACTTCAAATTCATTGTCAACAGAAGAAAAATCTCCGACTTCTTCTTGAACCTTGGTTTTATTTAAAGTAAATAAATTTGAGAAAAAATCTCCTAAAGAAAAATTTGTACAGTTTTTGCACACAGAAAAAATTCCAATTAATGCAAATAAAATAATAACCGTATTAACAATATTTTTAAAAAATCTAAACAATTGTTGTACCTCAACTTATTCTTATTATACAATTATAGTCATGGGAAAGTCGGAAATCAATAATATTAATAGTGTAGATGTAAATATTGAAGATACAACTCCTGTCATGCAACAATATTTAAAGGTAAAGAGAGAAAATCCGGATTCAATATTATTGTATAGATTAGGCGATTTTTATGAAACCTTTTTTGAAGATGCACATACCATGTCAAAAGAATTAGAGATAACATTGACAGGCAAAGATGCGGGTTCAATATTAGGCAGAGTCCCTCTTGCCGGTATTCCTGCAAAAGCCGTTGACGGATATGTTTCAAAATTAATCGATAAAGGATACAAAGTCGCTATATGTGAACAACTTGAGGACCCGAAACTCGTTAAAGGTAAAGATATAGTAAAAAGAGGAGTTGTCCGAATTATTACTCCCGGAACAATTATAGAAAATAATTATTTACAACAAACGTCAAATAACTATATTTGTTCGTTGTTCGAAGAAAAAGGTGTATACGGTTTTGCATATTCTGATATTAGTACCGGCGAATTCAAAGTGACTCAAGCACCTTTAAATATGATTTTAGCAGAACTTGCCAGAATTAAACCTGTAGAAGTAATTGGCCCTTCTGTTGCACAAAAAGCACAACCTTTTCAGATTGTTCCGGATGAAAAACTTGATTTGCCTGATGCAATTACTTCACTGTACAAGTGTTCTAAAATACCTGAAAAAGTTTATTCTGAAACATTTGCAAAAAATAATCTGATGGCGGCATTAAAATTATCCAGCCTTGATACATTAGGATACAAGGATTGCAAACTCGGATACAGAGCCGGTGCTGCATTATTAGCCTATATGTGGGAAAATTTAAAAGAAGCGTTTCCAAAACTGGATAGAATTGAGTGTTATAATCTGTCAGAGTTCGTTCTTATGGATATTTCTACAAGAAAGAATCTTGAACTGGTTGAAACTTTAAGAGAAAAAAATAAGTATGGTTCATTGTATTGGGCTATTGACAGAACTCACACAAATATGGGAGCAAGACTACTTTCTTCATGGATTTGTCAGCCGCTAAAAAGTATTGACAGAATTAAGGAAAGACAAAACTCTACAGAACTACTAATTAATCATAATGATGAAAGAAACAAATTGACTGATATTCTTAATCAAATTTATGACATTCAAAGGCTTGCTACCAGATTGAGCAGTTCTGTGGCTATGCCAAAAGATTTTATATCTTTAAAAGATTCTCTTATGTACTTAGAAGATTTAAATAATACGGTAAAAGACTGTGGTTTATCTATATTTAACCATATAGAGGAAAAATTTCCTGATTTAATAGAATTTGCTAATTTAATTGAAAAAACTATTGTAAATGATCCTCCGAATACTATAAAAGAAGGCGGTGTAATCAAAGACAATGTTGATTCTAATTTGGATTATTTCAGAGGGTTAATGAACAATGTAGAGGATTGGCTTACAAAATTTGAAGAAGAAGAAAAAGAAAGAACAGGTATAAAAAATCTTAAAGTCGCATATAACAGAGTGTTCGGATACTATATTGAAATAACAAATTCTAATCTTGATATGGTTCCTCAAAATTATGTAAGACGACAAACCTTAAGAGGGGCAGAACGTTTTATAACTGACGAGTTAAAGAAACAAGAAGATGAAGTTTTGTCTGCACAAACAAAAAGTTTTGAGTTAGAGTATAAAATTTATTCTGATTTTAGAAATTATGCAAAAGAGTTTGTTGAAACTATAAGAGAACTTTCGGTTGCTATTGCAGAACTTGATATTTATGTATCTTTTGCAACAACGGCACTTGAATCAAATTATACAAAACCTGTATTAACAGAGGGTTCGGAATTTATAGTTAGAAACGGAAGACATCCTGTATTAGAAAAAATACTACCATTGGGGGCTTATGTGCCAAACGATTTACTGCTTTCAGATATAGGAGAAGAAGATTGTTCAAGATTTATGATTTTGACAGGCCCTAATATGGCAGGTAAATCAACATATATGAGGCAAAATGCTCTTATTGCTGTTCTTGCACAAATAGGCTCTTTTGTTCCGGCTGATTATTTACAAATGGGTATTGCAGATAAAATATTTACAAGAGTCGGTGCTAGTGATGATTTGACCTTAGGACAATCTACCTTTATGGTAGAAATGATTGAAACAGCGTATATCCTAAATAATGCTACAGAAAAAAGTATTATTCTTATTGATGAAATAGGACGAGGAACAAGTACATATGACGGGGTAGCAATAGCGTGGGCTGTTGCGGAACATATTGTGTCAAAGATAAATGCTCGTTGTATATTTGCAACTCACTATCATGAGTTGAATGTTATGACTCAAACATATCCTCAAATAAAAAATTACAGGGTTACTATTTCAGAAACTGACGGTCAAATTGAGTTTTTAAGAAAAATCGTTCCGGGCGGAGCAAGCAAAAGTTATGGAATTCATGTTGCTCAAATGGCAGGATTACCTGATAACGTTGTTAAACGTTCCAAAGAGTTAATGCTAAAATTACAAAAAGATTTTTCGAAAGACTTGTCAACAAGGAAAAAGACTCTTTCTGAAAATGCAAATCCTCAATTATCATTGTTTAAATAATTTATAAACAGATTATTAAAAAGAGGTCATGTTTATTTAACATGACCTCAAAAATTTTAATTCTGTGTCCTATAACAATCCGTGTAATATTCTGTTATTCATTGCGAATTGATTCATTTGATCCATTAGCATTTGGGAACGTTCATGATTTGAATATTGTTCTCCGCCTTTTCTGAAATTCTTTATTACATCCGTAATATTTTCAGGTTTTGCTAATGAGCCTGCTTCTGCGACTTTTGTAGTGTCAGAAGGAACTTCTATAGGTTTTGTTTTTTCTACATAAGTAACAGGAGCAGTTTTTGCATCGTTCAACTTCGATTCAATTTGCATTTTTTGCGTCATTGCTGCAATGTCAGTAATTTGATTGTTTTGAACAGCAGTTTTAACTTGTTTCATTTCCTCTTTGCAATTGTTCACACACGCCTGTTGTACAGGTGTAGGTGCTACTGCTACTTGAGGTCTTAGAGAAACTCCAACTGTCATAACATGTCCTTTCTTTTACACACTAATGTCAAAACCCGTAAATATTGTTTTTTGCTATAGATAAACGGATTTTTTACAATATTTAACAGAGTTTAAACTAATCTTGTGCTAATTTATCTCTGACAAGTTTTTCTATTTCTGCTAACAAATCAGGATTTTCTTCTAAAAATTCTTTAGATTTTTCTCTTCCTTGTCCGAGTTTAGAATCATTGTAACTAAACCATGCTCCGGCTTTATTAACAATTCCTAAATTAACAGCAACGTCTAAAATGTTACCTGTTTTAGAAATACCTTTGCCGAAGATGATATCAAATTCAGCAGTTCTAAAAGGCGGAGCAACTTTATTTTTTAGAACTCTAACTCTAACGTGATTTCCGACATCTTCTCCGTCACCTTTTAAAGTTTCTGTACGTTTAATTTCCATTCTTACGGAAGCATAGTATTTAAGTGCATTCCCACCTGTTGTTGTTTCAGGATTTCCGTACATAACCCCTATTTTTTGTCTTAACTGGTTAATAAAAATTACAGTTGTATTAGTTTTCCCAATAACCCCCGTTAACTTTCTCAGTGCCTTTGACATTAAACGTGCTTGAAGCCCCATTTGTTGATCTTCCATAGTTCCTTCTATTTCAGCCTTAGGAACGAGAGCCGCAACAGAGTCGACAACAATAATATCCACTGCACCTGAACGAACGAGTTCTTCTGTAATGTCAAGGGCTTGTTCTCCGGTGTCAGGTTGTGAAATCAATAATTCATCAATATTAACTCCTAAATTTTTAGCGTACTCAGGGTCAAGAGCATGTTCTGCATCTACAAAAGCGGCAATTCCGCCTTTCTTTTGACATTCTGCAACTATGTGTTGAGCGAGTGTTGTTTTCCCTGATGATTCCGGCCCGTATATTTCTATAATACGTCCTCTCGGAATACCTCCTATCCCTAGTGCAACATCTAATGATAATGCTCCCGTTGGGATAGCATCTACATTAACTGTAGTCTTATCCCCAAGTTTCATTATAGAACCTTTACCAAAATCTTTTTCTATTTTCTCTATCGCTAAATTAAGTGCTTTTGCACGTTCAGCAGATATAGCAGTCTTTTCATCAAGTTTTTCCGCTGTTGCCATATTTTTATTCCTCTATTATTTATCCCAAACAAAACAAATCTAAAACAAAGTTTTTTGTATATCTTCTTTTATGTATAACCCAAACATAAACGGTCTATAAGAAGCATTTTCTTTTTTTAGATTGTAATTTTCTTTATTCAAATCTTCTATCTGATTCTTTAAGTTTTCATTTTCTGTTTTACAACGGATGAGTTCGACAACGACCTCGTCCATACCTTCTAATCTTTCATCAAGCACTTTTGATATAGAATCAGTAATATTGTTTTCCATTCTGGAAAGTGATTTTAACAGACTATCAACCACTAATTGTGATGCGTTTTTAGAAATAGCGGGAGCACCTGTGACAGTTTCTTTTGCATGTTTCAATGCTCTGACATCATCCATAGAAAAATAAGTTTTTCCATCATCAGTCTTGCGTGGAGAAACATCTGCTTTCTTGCACAACTTAACTATTTCCATATTATCACTGTCTAAAATTTTTCTCACATCTTGTGGAGATAAAACGTTATCGTTCACTTCGCTAACACCCACTAACTTTACTCCTCAATTTATCACAATTATATCCCAATAATAACATTTTTTCCATATAAAACAAAAAAGTTTAACTTTTGTTTACTTTTCTGAAATATATCCGTTTATAGCAGTATATGCAGCGACGTATGGAGAAGCAAGATATATTTCTCCTTTAGTGTTTCCCATCCTACCCTGAAAGTTTCTGTTTTGTGTTGCCAAACACACTTCTCCATCTCCAAGAGTTCCTGCATGAACTCCGACACACGGCCCACATCCCGGAGGAAGTATGACGGCATTTGAGTTCATAAAAGTTTCAATCAATCCTTCTTTTAGTGATTGTTTATATATATCAGGAGATGCCGGACATATTAACATTCTTACGTCTTTGTGAACCTTTTTACCTTTTAGAATTTTAGCGACGACACGCATATCTTCAAGTCGACCGTTTGTACAAGTTCCGACATAAACTTGATTAACTTTTATTTTAGGTAATTCTTTTACGGTTTTTGTATTGTCAACAGTGTGCGGACAAGAAACTGTTCTTTCAATGTCAGATGCATTTATTTCAATAATTCGTTCATATAATGCATCTTCATCAGGTTTTAATTGTCTGTATTTATTCCCACGTCCGTGTTGTTCCAAATATTCTTTTGTTTTTTCGTCTGCAACGATTAGACCGCATTTTGCACCTGCTTCAACTGCCATATTTGAGAGCGTGAATCTTTCTGACATAGACATGTTTTCAATTGTATCCCCGCAGAATTCCAATGCTCTGTACGTTGCTCCGTCTGCACCGATTAAACCTATTATATGGAGCATTAAATCTTTAGAATAAACCCCTTCATTCAACTTTCCTCTTACAATTATTTTAAACGTTCTGGGAACTTTTAACCAAGTTTTACCCAGAGCCATTGCTACTGCAACGTCAGTCGAACCCATGCCTGTCGCAAATGCCCCTAAAGCACCTGATGTACAAGTATGTGAATCTGCTCCGACAAGAACTTCACAAGGATTAACAAAACTCTCAACTAACCGTTGATGACAAACACCTTCTCCTACATCAGAAATTACCGCCCCATATTCTTTAGCAAAATCTCTTAATACCATGTGAGTATTTGAGAGTTCTTTTCTCGGACTTGGGGATGCGTGGTCAATAAAAAGGATTGTTCTTTCAGGATTATTTAGTTTTTCTTTTCCTAATTTTTTAAATTCTTGTACCGTTAACGGGCCTGTTCCGTCTTGAACGGCACATACATCAACCTTAGATATAATTAGTTCATCTGCGTGAACTTCTCTTCCTGCGTGTTCTGATAATATTTTCTCTACTAATGTTAGTCCCATAATTATTCCTCTATTACTTATATAATGTGCTTAGGCAAGGTTAATACATTTGAATCAACTCTTTCTTTTAATGCACCTGCCGGTTCATAATATGGCGAAACTGTCATTACTTTTGCCGCAATTTCAGGATAGTAATAAATAAATTTTAACTCACTATCTGTCAAAGGTTTTTGAGTGTGAACGTTGGCATAACGTGCGAGTTCCAAAATATTTCTTGCTTCGTGTTCATCTTTGAATTCGATTTCTAATTTGTCATACACATTTCTGAACCCTTTGATTCCGCCGTATTCCCCTGTAGTAATCATACGACCTGTTTCAATAATTTCAGGTTCCCCTCTGCCGAGTTCTTCATAATCATACAACTCGTAATTACGTCTGTCTTTTAATGCTCCGTCTGCATGAATACCTGATTCGTGTGCAAATGCATTATCGCCAACTGCAGGCTGATTAATAGGGATATTTACCCCGAAGGCATACGCAGTATATTTTGCGAGTTTCCACGCCTTGCTTAAATCTATGTTTTCATCTACGTTATATTTTCCTTTGAATCCTGCTGATTTTAGAACAGAAAGTAAACAAGAAACCAAATCGGCGTTTCCTGCACGTTCTCCCATTCCGTTTATTGCAGTATTTATATATGCATCTACGCCTGCATCAACGGCTCCTCTTGCACCCATTACCGAACATGCTACCGCCATTCCTAAATCATTATGATAATGTACTTCTATCGGCATTTCGGTTGCTTTGGCAAGTTCGTTAATTCTTTTATATGCTGTCCACGGATCTTCATATCCTAAAGTGTCACAATATCTGAATCTGTCTGCACCGCATCTTTTGACTTCTTTTGCTATTTTTATTAAAAAATCCAAGTCACTTCTTGAAGCATCTTCTGCATTTACCCCAACGGTTTTTGCTCCTTTTGATTTTGCACACTCTACTGCTTCGCAAGTCATTCTCAATATATCGTCTTTTGTTTTCTTTCCCAGATATTTACCATTAATCATTTGATCTGATGTTGATTGTGATAAATTACAATGTTTTAGTTTCGGAACGTTTATAAAAGACTGTTCTACATCAGTTGCTATTGCTCTCATCCAGCCTGATAATCTTGTGTTTGTTATAACATTTTTTTCTACAAGTTCTAAGTTCGCATTCAAATAATTCAATTCGTGAGTTGTTGTCGGGAATCCAAATTCTGATTGTGTTATTCCCATATCATCCAGCATTAAATTGATAATTGTTTTTTGAAGTTTAGCCAAACCCAATCTTGATGTTTGTACGCCATCTCTGTTTGTAACATCTACAAAATATATTGTTCCCATTTATTCCTCTCTATGTATTAATTTATTCCAATTATATTTTAGCACCTTTTAACAATATATAACTAAATTTTTACGTATTGTTAACACGGTTTTTTATAAAAAATAAAAATTTTTAATTAATAAATCTTCATAAATAGCAAATTTTTCGAAAACATTTACTTAATATATATGTGTAGTTATGGCAAAATAGAAAGTGTTGTGTATTGACATCAGGAATTGCAGACCCTATCAGAATGGTTGTGTTTAGTCTTATGAACACAGATAAAGCAAACAACTCTTTACGTGTTGATCAAAAAGAACGTGGAGTTGTAGCCGGTTTGCAACTTAAAAATGCTATTGGCGGAGCAATGGATTTGTCAAAAGGGAAAGACGGAAAAGTTGCAGGATGCTTAAACGGAATGTCTAATTCACTTCACACGGCAAGAAATTCAAGTAAAATTTTTGACGGTGTTTGTAAGGGTATAAATATTCTCTCAGATTGGATAAATCCTATACTTATTTTAGCAAGCATGGTCAGAGTGTATAAATCTGATGATAAAAAATCTGCAGCATTAAGAGAAGCAGGTGCAATGGGAGCAATGCTCGGGGCGGAAACAGTTTATAAAAAAGCATTTGGGCTTGGCGGTGAAAAAGCCATGTATAATAATTATAAAACTACACGTAATGCCGCAAAATGGGCAAGAACATTCTGTGAAACAAATAAATATTTATCGAAACTTCCGACAAATCAGTTAACAGGATTGATTAAGGCAGTAGGATTTATTATTACCTCTTGTTCTGCATTTGCTCTTGGAGGAATGGCAGGTCAGGCTGTTGCTAACAGAACGACTGCTGTTACTTATGCTAAAGAACACCCGTCAGAAGATAATACGACCGAAGTTGAAACAACTTCTAAAAAAGAGTTTATTGCATAATAGTCTTATTTTTTAATATTTTCTAATCAATCTTCTTGGCAATAGTTATTTTTCATAAAACGTATAAATATAATATGTTGTAATATATAGGAGTTAGTTTTATGAAGAAAAAAGTATTATTTATCTTATCATTATTAATGTTGTTTTCAAATATTAGTTTTGCAGGGAATGTTTCTGATAATAAAGTATCCAATTCAAATACAAATTCGATTTTAAACAGATTATTCAATAATCGTTATAATTCTGATTATAACAGGTATAATTACGATAACAGATACGACAGGTATGATAATAACCGATACAATAATTCATACAGAGATAATAACAGAAATAACAGATATGACAGAAACAATAGAAATAATAGGAATAATAGAAACAATTATCGCAGATAGATTCTGGCACTTTTAATATCAGTTTAAATGTTTAATGATTTTTGCGGGATTTCCGACGACTACAACATTATCGGGAATATCTTTTGTGACAACTGCCCCAGCACCAATTACGACATTATTTCCGACACTTACGCCTGAAAGAACAGTTACGCTTCCGCCTATCCAAACATTATTCCCAATAGTTATCGGTTTTGCGTATTCTGTTCCTTTATTTCTTAAGTTATAATCCAACGGATGTTCTGCTGTGTAAAAAGAACAATTTGGGGCAATAAAAACGTTGTCCCCAAAGGTTACTTTTGCACAATCCAAAATCGTAAGGTTATGATTTGAATAAAAGTTCTCGCCTACTTCTATATTGAAGCCGTAATCACATATAAAAGGTTGTTCAATCAAGAGGTTTTTCTTTGATTTTCCTATAATACTTCTGATTATTTCATCTCTTTTAGTTGTATTTGCAGGAGAAATATTATTATATTCAAAACATTTTTCTTTGCATTGCATACGTTCGGATACAAGCAGTTCTGAATTCGGATTATAATATTCGCCTTTTATCATCTTATTTTTTTCTGTCATAGATGCATTTTTAACCCATTTCTGCCAAACGTTTTCCCAAATCAAAAGCGTTTTCTTTATCTTTAGGGAATTGAGTTTCTTTTACATGCTTCTTATGCACAGGGTCAAATAAATCACAATTATATTTTGAGAAGTCAGTAAATTGTGTTGTGTCATAAGAATACAAACCTTCTGCATAACCCATAATATGATTTAAAGACTGTACATTTTCATTAAGTATAACATCATAATTGATATTGTTTGCTAAATCTTTCGGACAATTCATTGTAAAAATAACCCCTGTTGGTATAATTTTATTCAATCTTCTTTGAAGTCCGCCGTTAACTTTATCTACCATATAAGTATGGTTTGCAAACATAAGTCTTTCAATAAAACTTCTGAATAAACCTGTCGGATATGAGAAATATACAGGTGTTCCTATAATGATTGCATCAGAATTTAAACACTTTTCAAGAATTGGTTTTAAATCATCTCTTATAGCACAAACTCCTTCGGTCGTACTTCCTTTTCTTTGACAGGCAAAACAACTCATACATCCTTTAAAGTTGTAGTCATATAAATTAAAATATTCAATTTCAGCACCGGTTGATTCAGCACCTCTTTGAGCCTCTTTTAATAATTGTGCAGTATTAAAATTTTTTCTCGGGCTTCCGTTTATGATTATAATTTTTTTCATAATAAACACTTCCTCTTTTGTTTATATTATCATGAAAAAAAGAAAAAGAGGGAATTATATGGATATTATTAAAAGAAATGCAGAATTGATGAAAAAATTTGAAACCATGATAAATACAGCAGATGAAAGTTTAGCAGAAGAATTGGTAGATGATACAGCCTCTTTTTATACGCCTGCAAGTCCAGAGCCGCTCTATGGCGGAAAAGGTTATCTTTCAGTTGTGCATTGGATGAGAAAAGGGTTTTCTGATGTACAATGGACTATTCAAGATATGGTTGCAGATAAAGAAAAAGTTGCTGTCCATTGGTGTTTAACAGGTACTCATGACGGTATATTTTTAGATGTTCCGCCTACGGGGAAAAAGATTAAAACCTCTGTTATGAATTTTTATTATTTTAATAAAGAGGGAAAAATTACTAATGATGTAGCCGCAGAAGGAATGATAGGAATTCTTCGTGGAATTGGAATTTGTAAATAAGGAAGAAAAATGAAATACTCACATAATTATAATGTAATTCTTGATAATATGGATTTGAATGAATACAGACTCAAGCCGATTTCTGCAATAATGTACTTGCAAGATACATTTGCCAGATTATGCGGTGCAAATAGAGTTGCGGCATTTGACTTGTTTGCTTATAATCTCATTTGGGTTGTAGGGGAGTTTAATATTGAATTTTTATCCTGTACCCCTTTTTGGTCAGAAGAATTAACTGTTACAATATGGATTTCTGAATTAACTAATTTGAAAATATACACTGACTACGAATTGTCATATAAAAACAAACCTTTTGCAAAAGGAAATGCTTGCTGGTTTTTATTGAACAGTGAAACAAAAAGACCTGTTAAAACAGATATTTTATCTGATAAATTTAATGTTGTTGAAGAATATTCTCTTGGAGAACATAAGAAATTTGTTCTTGAAACCCCACAAGAAAAAGTTAATGAAATATCTCATAAAAATAATTTTTCAGATATTGATTTTAATGACCACGTTAATAATAAAAGTTATCTTAATATTGCAGAAGCAACTGTTAGCAAAGAATTTAAAAATGAATATTCTCTAAAATCTTTGTATATAAAATTTAACAGAGAGTCTTTTCTTGGAGATATTCTTAATTGTTCGACTTATACAACACCTGTTTATAATACTTATCTTCATAAAATAATAAAAGACGGAAAAAATATTTGTGATATTCAAACTTCTTGGATAAAACGACAATCATCAAATGAACAAATTGTTGACTTTGATTTAGAAGTTAGAAACGAAAAGTGATATTTAAAGATTATCGCTTGAAAAAACATTTTGTTATTGTTAAAATTAGCAAAGAAAATATAATCTATTATTTATGCGCCCTTAGCCCAGTTGGATAGAGCGTTTGGCTACGAACCAAAAGGTCGGGGGTTCGAATCCCTCAGGGCGCGTTTTAAACTCTCAACAGAGAGTTTTTATTTTTTTGTTGAATAATTATCCAAATGCTTATTGTAACGAATTGTAACAAACTTAAACAAAAAATTAAAGTTTTTATTTAACCTTGCCGTAAATAGAAGTATAGGAAAATTATAAAGGAGAAAAATTATGGGTCTCTCAGCTTCACAAGCAAGATTGCTCAGTTTAACGGCAAGACAATCAAACTTAGAATACGAAGGTCAACAGATTAACCAACAACGTACAACGTTGTCTAATGAATCTTCAAACTATTATAATAGTTTGTTAGAAATGAGTGTACCTGTACCTCCTTCAACGGAAGATTATACTAAAATAGTTTATACCTTCACTATCGGTGGTAATGAAGCAACTATTAAAGAAACTTTACCGAAGAAAGATGAATTAGGTAATACAACTTATTTAGTAAAATATACAACTAACTTGTCTACTATTGGTATTCAAGAAAATGAAGCATACAAAACTGCTGCCGTTGCAAAGAAAACTATTGGTGGAATTGCAGAAAACGAAGTAAAAACATTTGATGAAAATGAAATATATTACTTAAAGACAATAAACAGAATTACAGATGAAGAACTACATGATTTAGAATTGAATGACCAACCAATTTATGTTAAGGCTGATGATAATGAAACACCTGATTTATATATTGGTCCTGATGGTTACGCAATTTCTAAAGATAAATATTCAGAATTAACAACGGAAGAAAAGAAAAATTGTAAATTATTCAGAAATTATACCGGAACAGGGGATGATTTAAAAGCACAAAAATACTCTATATCTTATGCTCAATTACCGAATGAAGTTACCTTTAACGATCATGTCGAAAAAGATATAATCTACAAATATGTTGAAGGTACAGATAAAGGGTTCTATTCTTACCAAGCATCTAACCAAAATAATTACACGGTAGTTGATCCTAAGTTTAATGATTCATTTATCAATGCTGATTTAGACATCAATGATTATTATCAATATGAATCATCTTCAGGAATCAGATTCGTAAAAAGAGAAGATGTTGAAGGTAATTTGAATAACCAATCAAGAACCATCAAAACATCTGCTGTTGCAACAATAAATAAAATTCAAGAAAACACTATATTGAATGCAACAATTGAATTTGATACAGCAGGCAGAATATCTACAATGACAGATGAAGAAGGTCATACATACACAATGACTGCAACTACAGAAACTGATAATGCTGCTTATGAAGATGCATATAACCAATACGAATATAATCAATATGTATATGATCAAAGACAAAATGAAATCAATGCTAATATCAAAATTTTACAAGCACAAGATAAGAGCCTTGAATTAAGATTATCTACACTTGATACACAACACTCAGCAATTCAAACTGAATTAGAAGCAGTTAAGAAAGTTATGAGTAAGAACATTGACAACTCCTTCAAAACATTCAATGCGTAGGGGTAAATGTCAAATTACTAAAAAAAGCACCCATTGGGTGCTTTTTTTAGTAAAAGCGTTGTGAATTTGTTTATTTGTTAGAACATAAAGGGAGTTATAAAAAATCTTATTGCCTTAATGCCTTAATGCTAAAGTCTAATTTGCTGTAGTCTACCTTAATGTAGGTCAGGCAATGCCTGACACTTATTTATTGGCAACCCTACCCTAACCCTTCCCTTGCAAAGGGCAGGGAATATACACTTATTGCGTTATTGCACTATTGCCTTTATTTATTGGCAACCCCTCCGGCTTTGTAATAATAAAATCGGCAACAAAGTCGACTCACCTTGCCAAAGGGAGTTATTATCACTTCCTTCCCTTGACAAGGGAAGGAAGTGAGGATGGGTTACTGATTTGATAAATCGGTGCGAAACATCGCAATCTATCACTGCTGTTTTAAAATATTATTGTACATAATAAATATTATGGGTATATATTTAATTTAATTTAATTTAAAAAAAATATTTATGTACTTTTCTTTTCTTTATATTGCGACGGTAAAGAAAAGAA
>CACXGY010000055.1 GCA_902767275.1 uncultured bacterium
ATGTTTAGGCTGCACCCTCAACATTGATTGTTCGAAATTATTCAAAAATCTAATATCAATACTGAACAAATATTGTCGTAACCCATCCTCAGTCCTTCTCTTGTCAAGGATGTGTTCCCTGCCCTTGGCAAGGGAAGGGTTAGGGTAGGGTTGCCAATTATTAAAGGCAATGGAATTTTTTAACTCCCTTTGACAGTCAAGCAATGCTTGATGAAAATTGTATTATGTTTGACAAGTTTTATAATAATCTGTAAATATTGTAAATTAACAGGTTTTCATATAGAATAAAGTTATGGCTATTAAATTAAATAATTTTACAATCGGAGAGAATAAATTAACAATATTAGCGGGTCCTTGTGCAATAGAGTCGCAATCTATATTGGATGAAACGGCATCAGCATTGAAAGAAATTTGTCAAAAACTTGGTATTAACTATGTTTTTAAATCCTCTTTTGATAAAGCAAACCGTTCGTCAATAACATCATACAGAGGACCGGGGATGGAAAAAGGTTTGGAAATGCTTTCTGAAGTCAAATCAAAATATGATTTGCCGATAGTGACAGATATCCATACTCCTGATCAGGCTGAACCTGTGAGTGAAGTTGCAGATATTCTACAAATTCCTGCTTTTTTGTGCAGGCAGACTGATTTATTGGTTTCTGCCGGGAAAACAGGTAAAATTGTTAATATTAAAAAAGGACAATTTCTCGCTCCGCAGCAGATGAAATCTCTGGTTAAAAAGGTTGAGGATAGCGGAAATAACAGAATAATGTTAACAGACAGAGGAACAAGTTTCGGATATAACAATCTTGTGACTGATTTTCGTTCTATTCCTATAATGAAAGAATTTGGATATCCTGTTGTATTTGATGCTACCCATAGTGTTCAAATGCCGGGGTCAAACGGTGATAGTACCGGTGGAGATAGAAGATTTGTACCGTTGCTTGCTAAAGCGGCTATGGCATCGGGAGCGGATGTATTGTTTTTTGAAATCCATCCTAATCCTGAAAAAGCATTATGCGACGGTCCTAATATGTTATATCTTAAGGATGCTGAAAAAGTATTCTCTGTATGCAAAGAAATTTTTGAGGTTGTCAGAAAATGATTGTAAGAAAATTTGTTGTAGGTAATATCGGGAATAATAATTACTTGCTAATCAGTAACGGCGAAGCGGCTATTGTTGACTATACAAATGATATTCCCGAATTAGAGTCTGTTTTGAAAGAAAATAATGCAACTTTAAGGTATGTTTTGTTAACTCATGCTCATTTTGACCACATTGGCGGGGTAAAAAAATTACAATCAAAGTATCCGAATGTAAAAGTTTATTTGCATACAGATGATAAAGAAATTTTAGAGGGTACAAATGATTTTATGTCAATGGTAGGACTTGAACCTATTGAAATTCCTAAGATTGACGTTTATCTAAAAGAGGGCGATAAGATTAAACTCGGAGATGAAACTATTGATGTTATTCATCTTCCGGGGCATACTCCGGGCGGAGTCGGATATATCATTGACAATATGATATTTTCAGGGGATACAATTTTCTTGAATAATATTGGCAGAACCGACTTGCCGGGTGGAGATTTTGAAACGCTTGTTTCAAGTATTAAAAATAAAATTTTTACAATGGATGATAAAACTATTATCTACACCGGCCACGGTTCTGATACTTCTGTTGAGTATGAGAAAAAATATAATAGTTTTGTTATTTAGGCATTAGTGTTATTTAATCCAATTCACACAATTCATATAATGCTTTTCGTTTTTCATTGATTTCATCTTGTGATTGGAAAATTTGAAGATTATTCCATTTATCAATATAAATGGTTTTTGTTTTAGGGATAACAAACCATTCTCGTGCAGAATCAACCATTACAGGATTATAAAGGTCTTTTTTCGCAAGAGTTTCAAAATCTTTTGCAAGTTTTTGTTTATTCTCTTTTGTTATGGTATCCGAGATAGGCATATAATATTCAAAATCGTCATTTTCAATACCATCTACTCTTGTTAACAAAATCATATCCTCATCATTGAGTTTTATTGATTCAATAAACTCAGGAGCACAAGACAAATTAAATTTCTTCAAAGATTCAATAATTTGAGAGTTATACTCCATATTAATTGATTTACCCGTTCTAATAAAGATATTTTTATATTTAAACAAGTTTAAATCTTTTTCTTCAAAATCAGTATTTTCTGCACAATACTTATCAATAACTTTATAGCATTCTTTCAAATCTTTGGTTTTTTTTATATCATTCAAAAATTGTGCAAATATTTTATCCATTAAAACCCTCTCAGATATTTGTTACAAGTACAGTTTATCTTAATTTGCCAATTTTTTCAATACTTCTTGTTGTTGCATAATTTCCGAAATAGATTTTCCGCCCACAGAAACAACTTCAGCATCTCTAGGGATAGCAAGAACGTCATATCTGTAACTTATATCTTTTTTAGTTGATTTAGGTACATATTGTCCTTTTAAGAAACGCATCGTCTTTTGAAGAAGTGTTTCAGGTGCTTCAAACCCAAAGGCTTCCTCGCTTGAACCTACACCGTGATAACTAATAACTCCGTCTTTCGTTTCGGACATTTCAGGTCTTGCCTGATATTTAATGACGTGTTCTGTTCCGTCTTTTCCTCTAACCACTACATCAAGAGTATCTGCGGTATGTGTCATTGTTTCTTTGTTATAACTGGCATTATACTGCATCGCTTTAGGAGAACCTATTCTGCCTGCTTGTGTGTATGCTTCCATTGCAATAGTTTGGGTATTTGCATTGGAATTACAATTCGGAACAATGGTCAAACCACATTTCAATCCTTGTTTGCGGAGTTCTGCATTTTGTCTGTATGTTAAAATTCCGCTTGGTTTTGTTTTTAAACCCATTTCATCGCCAATAATTTCCATTACTCCGATATTATTATTTGGAGTTTTTGTAGGCATTAATACCATTACCCCTGAATCGTGATAACCTGTATTTATGCCGTCTGCGGTTACTAATGAATCTAAGAGTCTTTGTTTTTCTTTTGGTAAATTCCTAAAAGTTTCTGTTTCCCTGTAACAAGGTGCTTGTAAACAATTTTCTGAAAGACTTATTTTTACATCTTTATAATTGTCAGGATTTGCAAGTTTATCGAGCATTTCTTTGTTTTGTTTTTTACCGTCAGAAATCCATAATTTTAATTCTTCCGCAAGTTTTGCTCTGTCGTTTGAAGGAGTATTAATTTCTGACAGTTTTTGCAAAACAGTTTCAGCAAGAGGGTGTCCTTTTGCTGTATTCCCTATACCTTTGACAGTAGGGGTTAGAATAATTTGTCCTTTAAAATCAGCAGGAAGTTTTTCCAATAAATCAAAAACCATGGATGCACCTGTAATAGAACAGTCATCTACCATAAATATTGCTGCATCTTTTGGTATCTCTGTATCTCTAAAGGAAGTTGTTATTCTTGTCTGCGGTATACCATTTGCCCTTGCAAATGCTTGTCCGCTTGAAGTATACGATTTTGTTTGACCTTTCGGCATTGGAGAATATATAAATATTTTTTCTGATGTGATATTTGGATTAGCTTCTTTAAAACTTCTGTATTGACGCATCATAACTTGTTTTTCAACTTCCGGTGTTACAACAGTGGTTTCTGATTCGACAAGTCTTTTTATAAGAGCCTGTTCTTCCGGATTAGAGGTTATAGTATTTAACACATTATTCATTCTTGCTTCACTTAAAGGAATTCTTGTTCCTCTTACAGCATCGAATTCTAAACCTTTATTAACTATTCCGTCAGTTGCTGTTCTTACGGTATGTTTGAAACTATCCGGTGCAAGTTCTTTTGTCATAGAAGAAACAAATCTCGGGATTTGCATCTCTCTAATTTGAGGTGCAATGTATTTTCCAACTTTACTTGTGGTTGATAATAAATCCATTAATATCCCTAACTAAACTTGTTCCTATTTTTTTAAAGTAAAAATTTTTACAAAGATTGCTCGTTTGTTAAGAAAATTTTACATGTTATAAACTATTACAACCAGATATTTTCGAGGTGTTCTATTTTTAGTTTTGGAGATAAAATTACCGAAATGGCATCTATGCGATATTTTTTATATTCATTGTGTTCAGAAATATAAGAATACAAGCCGGTTTTAATATGTTGGTATTTTGTTTTTGTAATCGCTTCGAGCGGACTTCCGCAAAAATCTGATTTTCTTGTTTTAACTTCAACAAAAACAAGAGTTTTATCTTTTGTAAGTGCAATTATATCTATTTCACAAGCACGGGAAAAATGTTTGTTTCTTTCAAGAATTTTATAGCCTTTCTTCTCAAGATATTCTACTGCAATATCTTCTCCTGTGTTCCCGATTTTTTTATTATCAGACATTTAAAATTTCCTTTGCACTATCTTTATCAGAATTAACCAATCCTTCGCAAAGTATGAAACGACCCAGTTTTACAACTTCGCAATAATATTCCAAAGAGTTAACAAAACATTTATTCTCGCAAAATCCGCCTGACAAATATAATTTATTTGGTTTCTTTGCAAAATTCCAAGCATTATAGGCTATTCCGTGTACAAATTTTGAAATAGCATCTGTTGCACTTGCACCGTTTGAGATATCATCCATAATTTTTTCTAAACCGAAAATACCGCATGTTACGGCGAATTTTTCTTTATTAAATATTAAATCTTCTCTGTTTAAATTATAAAATTTTAATAGCATTTCAACAGTCGCACCTGTCGAACTGGCACATGATGTATTCCAATCCATATCATGAAATTTTCCTGATTTAAACCTTATCCATTTTGCATCTCTAGAACCCAAATCAAGAACTGTAGCATTCTCGTCAATTATATTTTTTGCTCCGTTTGCAAGTGCAATAATTTCATTCTCAGTTGCTTCTGTCATGTGACCGCAACATTTTTGCAGTTTAATATTTTTTGTTTTTATTATTGACGAAGGAAGAATATAATAATTTTTATTATTTTCGGATTTTATATAATACTTTGCAAAATTACCCAACAGTGTATTACTGTCCAGTTCTATAATTTTAGAATATGTAGTTCCCGCATCAAGATATATCATAATTCTCCGTTATCTTAACCTCAAAAAGGCTTCTATCTTCGCTTTTATAGAATTATTAGCATAATCATCAATATCAATATACAAACCATTGTATTTGTCTGCTAAATATTTTGCAAGTTGTGTTTTTGAACAAAATGCTTGTGCGTAAAATACAGTAGGTACATTTTCATCAACAAACATTTCTAAATCAATATCGGCAGGCACTCCTGCTTCAACACATCGTGTCCATCCATAGATATGTGTTTCATTCGGAAAAAGTTTTAATATCTCCATATCATTTGGCGGCACTCCCCAAAATCCGAATTTAGGTTCTATCTCCTGTACATCATATTTTACAGGATTAATAATATTGTTCATTATGGCATTAAACTTGTCATATAGCGGAAGATTACTTTTTGATATTTTTATCTCTTTTCTTGAAGTTAATTGTTCATATTTTGTTTCAATAATATCTAATCCCATCTCACTCAATAATTTGGCAGCAAACCAACCGCTATCACATTTATCTTTTCCGATAGGAGCAAGAATTTTTATCGGTTTATATTCAAGTGAATTATTAATAATATTTTTAATAATTTTGCAATATGATTCTGGTAGAATATTTTTATCTTGAACCCCAAAATCAATATCCAAATCAATCCACTCTGCATTTGGATAATCTTTTTTTATTTGTTTTGTAACTTCAGGGTCAGGATATCCCCAAAAACCTATTTTTTCTGTAATCATAGGTATATCTTATCATGAATAATTTGAACAAAAAACTACATAATCATTAAAAGTTCTCTGATTACTTTAGTTGCAACGGCAGTTGAACACCCCGATGTATCGTAATCCGGTGCAAGTTCTACAACATCAGCACCAATAATATCAAAATCTTTTATGTATTCAAACCAGCCCATAAGTTCATTAAAAGTCATACCACCACTTTCAGGAGTACCTGTTCCGCTCATAACTGACGGATCTAACACATCTAAATCAACAGTAACAAATACTTTTTTATCTTTTAAACAATCAAGATCAGAATATTCTTTAACAAGAGTATTATTTTCTCTCATAAAATCCCATTCTTCTTTCATTCCGGAACGAATACCGATTTGTTTGATATTTTTAGGGTTAACCAATTTTGTACATAACCTTATGACAGCAGAATGAGATAGTTTTTCTCCGAGGTATTCTTCTCTCAAATCTGTGTGGGCATCAAAGTGGATTATTGCTAAATTATTACCGTAGAATTTAGAAACTGCTTCAATTTCAGGATAGGTTACAAGATGTTCTCCGCCTATTCCAAACACACGTTTCCCGTCTTTGTAGATTTGCTCAGTGTTTTCTTTTATCATATCAAGTGAGCCTTTAGTGTTACCAAGAGGAAACTCTAAATCGCCTGCATCGTGAAAATTGCAATCTGTTAGTTCTTTGTCAAAACGAGGAGAATATTCTTCCAAGCCCCAACTTGCAAGCCTAATTTGCTCAGGTGCAAAACGTGAGCCTGAACGGTATGATACTGTTCCGTCAAACGGAAATCCTATCATAACTATATCAGATGTATTGTAATCAGGGTTTTGACCCATCCAGTTTCTGTCTAAAAACGGACCTTTTAGCATTTATCTTTCTCCTTTTGTTTATTATGGAATATTATAGCATGGATACATAGTTGAGCAGAAAAAAATAATCGTTTTTCTTCCTATATTGAAGGCTCTATGACATCGGTAATATAATTATTTTTTTGGATAAAAATAGCATGTTTTAGATAAATCTGTGCGAAACATCGCAATCTATCACTGCTGTTTTAAAAATATTATTGTACATAATAAATATTATGGGTATATATTTAATTTAATTTAA
>CACXGY010000056.1 GCA_902767275.1 uncultured bacterium
CGCTATTGTAATAACAAAATCACAACAATAGCGACCCTCCCTGGCACAAGGAGGGTAAGATAATTTCTTTCCCTTGTAAAAGGGAGTTATAAAAAATCTTATTGACATATTTCCTTTAACAATCGGCAATCCTACCCTAACCATTCACTTGCAAAGGGCAAGGAGCACATTCTTCCCTTGACAAGGGAATAACGCAAATCCTCAGGCATATTTTTGCACATAATCATTTTTCTAGTATTCTAATAATTTTTTAAATCTTAATAAATTTTTCTAATTTATAAAACGGATATTTATAAACGTTGTTTAAAATTTTTATAAAAATTGACGTATAAAATTTTGTAAATTATCACATTTAATATATCAAGGAGGAAAAATGGCACGCATTATAGAATCAACAACAAACTCAAGACGAACAATTCAACTATCAACTGATGATATTATTTCAATTGTTCAAGAATATCAACAATTAACAAAAGGATTAAGATATTTAGAGAATATTAGAGATATTCTTGAAGGCAAGGTTATGTATATCCCTGAAAATTAAATTTCTTCAAAAAGGCGGATTTTATTCAATGCATCTTCAAAACTCAAATTTTGTTTCGGATGACAAAAATAAAGAGCATCTTTTTCGGACAGAAATACAATTTCTCTTGCAAATCTTAATCGGGCTTTTTGTAAGTCACTTGAACAATCATCCGGAAAGATTTCCCTATGTTTAGCGGTTCTGGAAATTAAAATTTCTTTTTCTTCCGGAGCAAAAGAATTATTCATACTCTTTTGAAAATCATAAATTTTATGCCCCGTTTTTGTTTTAATAACCGAGTATTGTGATTTCTTGCTAAACCCATTGAAATGTGCGGCAATACCACAACTCATAGAGGTTGAATAAAACTGCCCCGAATCATTACCAAAGACTCCTTTTCTAAACACAATTCCTTCGTATTGACCAAATTTTTTATCTAAATAATTAAGAGAATAATCTAATGCTCTGACAATATCGACAATAGAGTCTTTTGTCGGAGTATATTCATTCTTGGTTGTTAACCTATTACTCAAAAAACTGTTTATATTATAGGAAACATCATTTCCGCCGCAATATGGTAATAATCCGATTAGTTCTTTATCGATATCAGGATATCTGTTATAATCAGACTCTATTTCCCAAAAAGAAGCACCATTAATAGTTTTTGACGAACAAACTCGTTTTATAACTTCATCGTATTCTTCCTTTGAAGCAATTGGAGTTAAATCTTTTGCACAACATCTGATTTTTTTATATATATTTTTAGAAGCAAAATTAACCGTTGCCAGATTATTATGATACTGTTCAAACGGATTAACAGCGGTAAATTTTTGTTTTTGTTTTACGCTATGTTCTTGCTTATGCGAAGTTTTAAAATATATATTGCTTTGTACAACAGGATTAATACTCTTAATCATATTTTATCCTCATAATGATATAAAACTTATAAATAAAAAATTTGTTATTATTATTTTTCTGATAAAATATATTTAAACTATTGGAGTACAAAGATTTATGAAAAAGAATATTTTAATCATCGGTAATTCAGCAAAAGAATCTGCATTAGCAAAGATGTTATCAGAAGAATTTGAGGTATATGTTGCACCCGGAAATGACAGTATGAAGGAGTTTGCAACTATTATTGATATCAGAGAGGGCAACGTTATTGAACTTTTAAATTTTGCACTTGAAAATGACATATATTTCACAATTGCATCCTCAGAAGATGCAATCAATCAAGATGTAGCAAATTTATTCTCCGATAACGGTCTTATGATTTTTGCACCGAGTGCGGAATCCGCTCAATTCGCAATTAACAAATCAATTGCAAAAAAACTTTTTTATAAATTAAGACTTCCGACCCCGAGATTTGCAGTATATGAAAAAAGAAATCTGGCGATTGATTATTTAAAAAATTGTGAAATGCCTGTCGTCATAAAAACAGACAATCACAAAACAAAAAATTCAGTCATGGTTTGTCCTACATATAATATAGCAAAATCCTTTATAGAAGATTGTTTCTTTTCCGGCGAACAGAAAGTAATAATAGAAGAATATGTATACGGAACAAATTTTTCATTCTATGTAATAACAGATGGCTATAAAGCATTGCCATTAGGGAGTGCGAGAGATTACAAATTCTCTCTTGACGGTGATGGCGGAATTTGGACAGAAGGAATGGGTGCAAGTTCACCATTCACAAAATTAACCTATGACCACGAAGATTATATAATGAATGAAGTTGTATATCCGTTGATTAATTATATGTCGGAAGAACTAACTCCATATATGGGGATTTTAGGTTTTGACGGGATTTTAACTCCTGAAGGGGATGTTGCGATTATCCAATGCAGACCATTCCTTCAAGATCATGATGCTCAAAATATACTTTCACTTCTTGATGAAGATATTTTCAAACTAATGCATGCCTGCACAATTGGTTCATTTTCAGATGATTATGACATCTTAGATTTTAAAGACGAATTTGCGGTTAGTGCCGTATTATCAAGCGGACAAGTGAAAAACGAAGTTATTGAAGGATTAGATAACATACAAGAAAATACATTTGTAGGTCATATAAATACTAAACAAAATGAATATACAGAGTATGAAACATTGGGCGATAGAACAATTGTTCTAACTTCGGTTGCAAAAACAATGGGTCGTGCTTCTTCTAATTTGTATGACGATATTGAAGAAATTGAATTTAAGGGTAAAACGTACAGAAAAGATATCTGTAAACTTCCTGAATATTTATATAATTAAATTATTATGATTAAACTTAACCTTGCCAGAAATTGTCTGAGATATCTGATACGGGCATATAATATTAAAGAAATTTATCTTCCTTATTATTCTTGTAATGTCTTATGGCATGCCTGTCAAAAAGAAAATTGCAGAATAAAATTTTATCATATTAATAATAATTTCTTACCCATAGAAATTTTTCCTAAAAACAGTTTTATTATGTATATAAACTATTCGGTTTATGTGAGAAAAATTGTCAATATTTAAAGGAACAATACCCTAATTTGATTATTGATAATACGCATGCCTTTTATTCAAACCAAACAGGTCTTGCAAGTTTTAATTCTTTGAGGAAATTTTTTAATGTGCAAAACGGGGCATACCTTTATACAAATATTTTTTTAGATGAAAGTTTCGCTGAAGATACATTCTTATTCGAACCAATACCGATTGAAAATGATTATGAAACATTCGTAAAAAACGAACTCGTTTTAAATAATCAAAACATTAAAATTATATTTAAAGATATCAAAAATTATCTTAAAAAAATAGATTTTGAAAACGACAAAAAAACTCGTCGCAAAAGGTTTTTAACCTATGAAAATATGTTTAAAAAATACAATAAAATATCCTTAACTTTAGAAAAAAGTAATGTACCGTATTGTTATCCTTTTTGTACGGATGATGTAATAGTACAGGAAAAACTCAACTCATTAAAAATTAATTTTTTAAGATTATGGGAGAACATACCGGAGAGTTTTCCTGAATATAAAATTTTAAACAATGTAGTTGCACTCCCTTTTTCAGATATAGTTTTCAATAAAATTATTGAAAACTTTAACTAATTTATCCATTTGAAACTTTTAACAAAATTATCCCCATTAATATCACCGAGAATTTCAACCATAAATTTACGATTAGATTTATTTGTTAATTCTATACCAGGAATTTTATTCAAATCGTTAATAAAAGAACTGTCAGGACTGAGTGAAATCCCGGGAATTTTATTAAATAAAGTATTTAATGATATATTCCCCGCAGCCCCCAGTATAGTAGATATTTTTCTTGAGAGTTGCCCAAATACGTGCATATCCGCCATGCTCGTATAAAGATTTAAACTACCAATCATATACAAATTAAGATTTTTTCCGTTTGTTTGGATTTCTATAGTTTTAGCAACTCCGTCGTGAATGCTGATTTTACCATTAATACTGGAGAATTCGCCGGTTTTCATAGGTGTGATAATATCAATAATACTATTCATTGAAAGATTTGTAATCCCGCCTTTAATCAAATTCCCTGCTCTTAAAAGGTATTCAAGTGAACCGAGTTTCGGCATTCTTCCTTTTGCGACATTAAATGTACCGAACCCGTTCAGAGTTGTTAATCTTGTTTTATCATCTGTTGCATTACAATTCAAATCAATATGTCCGGTTAAAGAACCATAGATTTGATTTTGAATATCAAACAGTGCATACGTTAATGAATTTGCATTAACATCTTTTGCATCTAATTCCATTTGCATATAATTGTTTAATAGATTATAACCAATCTTTCCGGAAATTGTTCCGCTTGCCATGTTAAATTTAAATGACTCAACTGACATCTGCATTTTATCATTTAACGAACACAATGCTTCAAGATTTGATGCTTTTATATTCTTTATTCGAACATTACCCGCTCTTACTTTGACATTATTAAACAAAACAGAATTTATTATATTAACCCCTGCGGAATCTGTACCGGTTGATATTGCTGAATTCAAACCTTTTAATTCAATCTGTTTAAATTGATTTAATGAATGGTCTATATCAAAATCATTTATATATATGTCAGCATTATTAATTCTGTACGGAGGATTAAAATTATTCTTTAAATTTGCACTAAGCATCATATAATTTTCAAGGACTGCACCGTTTGTAATAACTTGAATATTTGACGGCTCAAAATCAATTGTTAAATCTTTAATAACAGTGTTCAAATACGGCATCTCCATATTATTAGCACTAAGTTTTCCAACTATTTTAGGTCTTAATGATGTTCCGTTGATTTTTAAGTCAGAAGTAAAATTACCTCTTTTTATTGTCGGTTTTTTAAATATTATATTAAACAAATTAGCATTTGCAGGGTTTTCTGTTTTTACGATTAAATTTTTATATTCCATAATTTTACCCGCAGGTTTTATCTGTCCGGATACGGATAAAATAGGTAAAGCATTCTGTCTGTTATTATGTGATGCAATCAATTTGTTATATTTAAATTTGTTTAATTTTACAAGTCCGCTTTTTTCAATATCTGCATCTACGTCAACTGTAATAGGATTAGATACATCTCCGATTGTTGCACCCATATAATATATATTGGAATTGTCTTCCATTCTTATATCAGATTTAATATGGGTATGATTTTTGTTTCCTGATATTATGGAATTGAACAATATATCTCCATTTATTTTAATAGGATAAATATTGTGTGCATTCCAGTATTTATCAAAAACTTTTTGCACAAGTTTTGAATTCAATCGAATATTATATTGTGGATTATAGTATAAATTTATTACTTGACCGAACAATAATACAGGCATTTCATCAACTAAACAATTAAGTTTATTAAAATTCAATGTATTATTTTTTAGTCCGATTTGACCGCTGATTAATTTTATAGGAAGTTTTACAGGTTCATTTTTTGCATTTTTATACATTGTATATTCAAAATCAGCATTATTCATGTTCAAAACAGAATCAATACGACTATTTCTTACTTTTGCTTTTATAGTGGTTTTTCCCGATTTGAACACTATTTTTTCTATTTCTTTTTGAATATTTTCAGGTAAAATTTTTGATTTTATTATTAAATTCAAAACAGGTAATTCAAAATCCTTACAATAAAAATCTCCGTTTATGTGCATTTCAGATAAATTCTTAACTTTGTTACCAATGTTTCCTGCTGATAAATTTAAACTAAACGGATTTTTTTGAATAATTCCTTTTAAATTAGTTATTTTTAAATTATTGTTTTTAATAACAATTTTACCTGATAAAATTTTTGCATTTTTCAATGCTGAATTATCTTTCAAAACATCGACTACCGCATCAATTCCACCAATCTCTATTTCATCAATTTTACCTTTATAATGTGCAATAATTTTAACAAATAATTTATCTAAATATTTTAATTTTATCGGCTCTAATTCATTAACGCACAATCTTGGTGCATTAATTTTCACATCTGCAATGTTATTTTTAACAGAACCGATAACTGATGTAGAATAACCTGAATATACATTAGATTTCAAATCAAAATCACAATCTTTTTTATTATAATTTATTATCCCTTTAATATTACTCAAATTTAAGTTTTGAACAGTCATAGAATTTCCATTCAATTTTATAAAACCTTTAGGGAAAACATTCTCATTGAGTTTCAAATCCTTAATATCATACAATTTTCCTTTGAGATTAAGAAAGAAATCAGATTTTCCTTTTACATTTTTTATCGGCGGAACCATAGAACTAATATCAGTTAACATAGGAGAAGTTGTCAAAGTTATAATCAAATCATTCAAATTCTGGTTATTTGCGGTAACATCAAAATCTAAGTCGCCAAATAAAGTACAAGTTCCGTCAACAGTTGCTTTTTGCCCGTGTAATGTACCTGTTTTATTTACAAAATGTGCTTTTTGATTATCAAAATGGAGATTTCCGTCAGCATGTTCTAATGCGAGATTATAAACTTCTATAAAACTTGCCTTAGCATTTTTAAAATTAAAATCTCCCCATATATGAGGGTCTTTCTTTGTTCCTACAATTTTAATATCAATATTACCAAGACCTTCAACATCCATAATCGGCACCGGCCCTATCATAAAACATAAAATTTCATGTAACGGATTTAAAACCATTTCTGTAACATTCAAATCTACAGAAGAAGTACTTTTAATATTTAAGTGAGCAAATTTATCACCATATATTTTTATATCTCCGTCAACCGTTACAACTTCATCATTACCGGCAGAAACATAAACATCTAATAATAATTTCTTACCGACAAATTCTATATCAATTTTTGCTCCTGACTTTGAAAACGGAATAGGTTTTATTAAAACTCCGTCATAAACTTTTATATTACCTTTTATATCAGGCTCCGGTAACTTTCCGACAATATTCATTTTCCCTTCTATTGTTCCGTAGAACGGATATTCTTTTAGTTTAGAGGTACTAATATCAGGAGTAACTATCGGAGGAAGCATTAATGCTCCTTTTCGAATATCTGTTTTGTTTAAAACTACTTTTAAATCAACCTTTGGTGCCTTAGAAAAAATATTATTTATTTTCCCTATAATATTTGTTGATATTCCGTTTCCTGCGGCAGTCAATTTTTCAATAGTTACACTGTCTTTAGAAAATTTGTGATTTATCCGAACATTAAACACATCAGGAAAAACAACAGATTTATTCTTATCTGTATAATCAACTCTTAATTTCTTAATATTCACATCCGTATTATGAGCATCAGACTTAACATTTATTACACCGTTTAATGATTTTATTTCGTTTTTTGTTACAACAGCAACAATACCGGAAAAAACTTCAGGACACAAATTTTCTATATTTATGTCAAATCTTGTTTTCCCGATTCTTTTAGAACGTGGTAAATTAATATCAAAATCAGCCTTTGAAACAATATTTTTTAAACTATAATTTGTTTTCCCTCTGAGTATACATGTCCTTCTGTTAAATTTATAATAAATATTTTTTCCATTAAGAAGATGTACGTCATTTCCCTCTTTTAGATTCACTTTGATATTTTTAATCTTTACTCTGTCAATTTGAGAATTAGGATTCTTTTGAGGAATTTCAATAACATAATCGCCCAAATATAATTTGTCTTTTAAAACAAAATTAGTTGAAACATCAGAACATTCAAAACTTTTAATATGAATTTTACCCGTTAAAATCGGTAAAATTCTGATATTAACTCGTGGTTTTGTTAAGGACATTGCTTCTGAACCGTTTTTATTAAAAATCAAGACTTTATTTGCTTTTAATTTTACATTCGGTAAAACACTCGTAACAAGTCGAGGTTTAATAATATCAATATCCATACCCGTAAAGGTTTGCAAACCATCTAAAATTGGATTTATACAACATCTGAACCCGAACGGAATAACCACGAGCCAGATAAAATAAATCAGTAAAATTATATATATATATTTAAAATACTTTTTATCCATTTATCCTTTAATTATAGTTCTAAATCGAGTTTAAAACAATATAAGAAACCTGTATTACGTCAAATATTCATCCTTATAAATGAGAACTTTATTAAGACATGTAACAAAATTTTTGAGCATTGAAATTACGCACCCAATAAGGACTTTACATGTTTAGGAGAGCAACATGAGTTCTATTAATATTAATCAATTTAAAGATAATCAAATAAATCCTCAAAATAATCAGAATTCGGCTGACAGTAAAATTGCATTTACCAAACAGCAATTTACTAACAGCATAATGGCTGCTCTAAAAAAAGCGGGTGCAAATAAAACGCAAGTTACGAACTATAATCAGCAAGCATCCTCTATTTTTGATCAATATGACACATCTCCAAAAGATGCACAATGGTCACAAGCAGAAGCAAATAACGGCGGTGCAGCAGCACTGGCAAACTTTTATCAGGTTGTAAATAATGCATTAAATAATATTGGCAATATTTCTCAAACAAACGAAGTTTCAACAAAAGCAGTTGATGAAGTAAATGCTTTTAACAAATTATCTCCTGCCGAACAACAAGAATATATTCAAAATGATATAAAAGATATCTTTAAAAACGGCGGAAGTGTCATTGATTTTGACGGAGATAATATAACCGTTCGAGATAAATCCGGTCAGGTACAAACTATTTCTTTAAGTCAACTTGGTGTTTCTGCCGAAACACTTCAAAGTGAAGGATTTCAAAATGCTATAGGCGAATCAATAGTAGCAGGCTCTTTTGAGAAAGCAGGATATTCAGAAGGCGACAGAGAAATGTTTAATCTTATGGGATTGAGCAACACAATCGGTTCAAACGGAGAACTTCAATTCACTCTAAATGGTGAAGTGGTCGGCTCAGTAACAAATGGTGCAGACGGAACACCTGTTTATGATATGGGTGCGAAGAAAATTAATATGTCGGTCATTATGGGTAAATACGAAAATCTTGGCTACAATCCGGTCGGAACCCCTTCTTATGACGAACAAACAAAAATAACTACCGTTCAATATGAAAAAGACGGTCAAACCATTGATGTCAAAATTGATATGAAAACAGGTAAAGAAATTCAAGGCGAATAAAATTATGGCGAAATGAAAATTATGGGTAAAAAACACTTCATTTAGATGAAGTGTTTTTTAATTATATTTGGGTTTTACAAAAAATATGGTAATATAAATTTATGGTATTTAATAATGATAATAATTTTAATCCGAACGGGTCAATATTTGAGCATACGGACATAACAAATTATCCTAACATGCCAAATACCGATTATAATCTCCCACAAAATACCGGCAATATAAAAGGGAGTAATTTTGCTTCAAAATTATTCAAAGCAATTTCTGAAAAAATTAAAGAATTTGACTCTCAAAAAGAAATCAAAGACTTACAAAAAAAAGCAGAAGAATTATTTAAAGGAAATGAAGATATCATTCAACTTTTACACAGTTTTGGATGTTTTTTTAAAATCGAAGAAAATTATATAGAATTAAGTTGTGAGAAATTTAATCTGTCAGGAAAAATCATAACAAATGAAAATAATGAAATGGAATTTGATGAAGATGCAGAACAAATTCTAAAATATATTTCACAAATAATCGTTAGTTCTGATAATATGGAAGACTCTCTTGATTATATGGAACAAAACGGATTTTATCCGGTGGGAGAACTGGAAAAACATAAAGCAATCATCGAAGGTAAAGAATGCGAAGTTTTAGTCGGAACTTTAAAAAATGATAAAGGCGAAACCAAACAAGTTTATTATTATAACGGAAAAGAAGTTTTTCTGTCAGATAATAATCAATAATGATAGGATATAATTATGGGACTTAATGACAACAATTTTAATATGGAAGATTCAATATTTGAAGATTCAAGCACAAATACCGAAAGTAAAAATGTTACTGATGTAATACCCGAAAACAATGAGTATTATAATCAACTCTTTATTGAAAAAGAAATAGAATCTGAAAAAAAGACTAATAAAAGTAGTTTTGCAACAAAAATATTTTCTGCCATATCGTCTAAATTAGACGATATGGACATAAACAAAGAAAATAAAAAACTTCAATCTGCAGCGGATAAATTATTCCAAGGCAATGAAGATATCCTAAAATTACTCTACAATTTCGGTTGCAATTTTGTTATAAATGATGACTATATTGAATTTAGTTGTAAAAAATTTAATCTTACAGGAAAAATCGTATCAAACGAAAATAATGAAATGGTTTTTGATGAGAATGCAGAACTTATCCTCAAATATATCTCACAAATAATCGTTAGTTCAGACAGATTGGAAGATACTCTCGATTTTCAAGAAACTAACGGATTTTATCCTGTAGGAGAATTAGAAAAACAAACCGCAATTCTTGCAGGCAAAGAATGTGAAGTCTTAGTCGGAACTTTACAAAACAATAAAGGCGAAGTTAAAAAAGTATATTATTATAACGGACAAGAAGTTTTTCCTGCCGAATAAAAATTTAAGTGAATATTCTTTGTAAAAATCGTTGTATTATATTAGGTTTTTTAGTATCAGATTTTGATTTTAATTTTGAGTGATTCATTTGATTATCAAGCAACTTAAATAAAAACAGTCGACTTTCTGTATCGTGTCTTTCAGGAATTTTCATTGCTTCGGGAATATCTCTTAAATTTTCTGCTCTACTAACAAAAGCATAAGGTTTATACGTACAAAAAGATAATTCGGAATTGAGCCTGTTTTCTTCGAGAAAATTTGTCATACAATCACAAACACTTAATGAATGTACATGTCTTGTTCCAAGTACATCTGAACGAGTTAAAAGCCTTGTTGCTCCTTTTAAAGATTTTCCTGTAGCGGAATAATCCATTATTACATAATGTTTTCCCGATAATTTTCTATCATCTTTTGACAGACCTATTGTTGATAAGAATTCTCTTAACCTGTCTATTTCTCCGTCTTTTTTCAAAATGTCAGTATATTTTTTGTTTAAATATTTGCCGGCATCGGATAACGGAAGATTAATAACATTTTCCTCCCCTATTTTATATCCTAATACTTTACCTATAGTAGAAAGTGAACGTCCTATCGTAATAATTTTATAATTATCTTCTCCATATTTTTCATTACAATAATCTTTTATCCGTTCAGATGTTATTTCATGTGATTCTTCTTTTTGTACATAATAAATATTTCTATCGGCAATTTTTTTATATTCCTGTCTTAATTGTTTTATCTCTTGTTTATTTAATCTTTGATATTCTTCTTTTGTGTATTTTTTGAGTTTTGAAAGTCCTTTAGATAAAGTTATATCAAGACTGTCAGGATTTATTGATGCACAAAAATTTATCTTTTTATAATTTGAAACAGCAGAAACATTTTTTGATTTTAATGTCCTGTTCGAGGGTATACTATTTTGATATCTGTCTAAAAAATTTATTTGCATACAATTTTAATATACAAACAAAAAAATTTTTGCTTTAAATATCGAGTATTTTTAAATCCTTATTGATATCCGAAGTAGATTTTATTCCGTATAAATCTTCTAACGATTTTGTAAGAGTCGGATTAAGCATAATTGGGGTACATCTGCTCAGAAAAATATTATTTATCCCTTGTTGTTTTAAATTAATCATATTTGAAATTGTATGCTTATTACACTTTGCTATAAAAATTGAAATTTTTGTTAATTCCGGATTTATGTAAGGTTTTAATTTATCCCAAATTCTGTAAATCATGTAAAAATCCGGTGCGGAATTTATATGATAAAAATTTTTAATATCATATTTTTCAGATAAAGATATTATAATACTATCGTTTTTGACACGTTTTACCAGTGTTTGAAAATATGTTTTTTGTTCTTGTGTTTGTTCTTCTGTTCCGATTATAATTATATTTTTGTATAAATAAATATCTTTTATAATTTTATCTATTGTAGAATTAAGATGATTTTCGGAACATCCTAAAATTACAGAATCACGTTTCTTACCTGTTTTAAATCCTCTTGCACCAAGAGCGGAATTTATTAGCGGGGTGTAATCATCATTCTTTATTTGTATCACACCTTGCGGCACAAAATTATCTGTTGTAAATAATCTTCCACGATATAAATATTCTATATTCTCTAAAGAATGTTTAGCAATAAGTATCGCACCCGGAAATGTTGCAAAATCCAGAAGGCATGACTCTATTCCTTTTCCGAATTGTCCTTTTAGATTTTTATATTCTCTAAACTTTGGATATGTATAAGCGAGAATCATTTCTCCGTGAGTATATACATCTATATTTTTCCCTTCTGTTGCATCAAGAACTTTTTTTAATTCCTGAATATTTGTTCCCGCAACAAGTATTGCTTTGTTCGGATATGTTGTATATGAAATATTGGCTTCGGTTTGAATTCCATAGTTTTCTGTTTTGAGTTGGTTCAATTTTTGTGTTAAATAAAAATCTATTTTTACTCCGAGGTTTATTTTTTTTATTAATATTTTTTGTGAAAGTTCAGGAAAATTAATTGTATTTAACAAGTAAAGAATTTCTGAATATGCACAATTATCGTCTTCTCCAAAACTCTTTATTTCTACCAAATTTATACAAATGCTTTTTAACACAAGAAAAATTATTTCATATAAGTTTCTTTTTTTTTCGGAGATTTGTTTTAATTTTTTTGAAAATTCTTTTTCCCCAAGTTGGATTAAATCCGTAATGTTTTGTTTTTTATTTAATTTCAAATTAGTTTTTATTTCTTTAGGTTTAATATTTTTTTGAGAACAAACCCTTTTATATGTTTCGATAGATTCAATAATAATAGATTTAAGATTAATAAGAGTTTGATAAAATTGTTTATTACCGGTTTCAAGATTAGACATCAAACCTGATAAAGTATTTAAAATTATATCCTCGGTATCACGATTTTTAAGTCCGAGATATTTTAAATGAAGCGTATAAAAAGCGAGTTGTTTAAGATACATGACCAGCACTTCTCTTAAAGAAGAAGTCCTAGGATTAATAGAACAAATCCCTTTTGAGATACAACTGTCATACTGATAATCTTCGTGATAATTATAGAACATATCTATATTATCAGGGGAACAATATTTTTATAAATTGCCGAACTCGTTAAACAAAGTGATATTATAAATTTCTTGCAAAATTAATAACACCTTTAGCAAAATTTCCAATAGAATTAAACGCTTGTAGGGTTTTAGATTGTTTTACAGGATAATATTGCTCAGGCAAATGATGATGCATTAACATAATTTTTTGTCTTGTAGTTGCCATAAACGCAGGCGGAGTCGGGATTTTTTTTGATTTAATTATAGTGTCCATGGAATAACCTTTCGGTATTTATATTTATATCAAACATGCTAAAATAAAAATTTGCTATTTGCTAAAAATAATGATTGTTTTTTTACAAAAGTTAATATGTTAAAAATATAAGTGAAAAAATAATTACAAATTGTAAACATGATTAAAATAAGTAACGAGAACAGTTGCCAAACTAAAAAAAACATGATAATATAGTTGTGCGAGAAATATTATTAGTGAAGGATGTTAGATGTTAGTTTCAGCAATTGCAACGTTTCAGGCTATAAATGCACAACATAGAGCGGGAATGGCTATGATGCAATCTCATGAAGCCATGCTTAGCGGAATAAGAAATGTAGGTGCAGGGGAAACAAATTTTAATGCTTTACATCAACAAGATGTGAAGAATGACACAAATATGGCTAAAGCACAGTTTATGTATCAAGTGGCTTCCGCTTGGAAGAAACACTCTGAAGCAAAACTAAAACAAGAAGCAAAAAGTCTTAATTACATTGCGTAATTAGGGCTTTGTTTTATGAATGGATTTGTTTAGTATCCATTATTGGTCTAGTGTTTATTTAAGTATTTCAGAGAGAGTTTTTGCTATATATTTTTTACATTATTGTGATAAATATATAGCAAATTTTTTATGAATATTTTTGATATAATAATGTTATGAAAGTTTTATCAGGTTTAACTTTAGAAGAAATAACAACATTCGTTCAAGAAATGAATGCATCAAAATTTCGTGCGAAACAAATTCATAATTGGATATATTCTAAATCAGTTTCATCAATAGATGAAATGACAGATTTGGCAAAATCGTTTAGAGAAGAATTGAAGCAAAAAGCAGTTGTAACCGATACAAAAATAAAACTTAAACAAGAAAGTTCTGACGGAACATTAAAATATTTGATAGAATATCCTGACGGAGAATGTGTTGAAACAGTATTAATGAGGTTTGATAACAGAGCCAATTTGACAGCATGCGTTAGTTCACAAGTCGGATGTGCTGTTAATTGTTCTTTCTGTGCAACAGGGAAAAGAGGATTTATAAGAAATCTTTCTTATCAAGAAATTATTGAACAAGTGCTGACAATCCAGCGTGACACAGGTTTAAAGGTTACTAATATCGTATTTATGGGTCAAGGAGAACCTTTACTGAACCTTAATAATGTTCTGAAAGCACTAGATATTTTTAACAATGATTTTCAAATCGGAGCAAGACGAATTACGATTTCAACAAGCGGAATTATTCCAAAAATTGAAGAACTTGCAAAGCACGAACTTCAATCTACACTTGCAATTTCACTACATGCCCCTGTTCATCAAATTCGTAAAAAAATTATGCCGATTGAAGAAAAGTATCCGCTTGATAAACTTAAACCGGCTCTTTTAAACTATATTGAAAAAACCGGAAGAAGAATAACTATAGAATATATATTGATAAAAGATTTTAATTCTGATATTGAAACAGCAAAAGAACTTGCATTTTTTCTAAAAGATATTAAATGCAATATCAATCTTATTCCGTATAATGATGTAACAAATACCGGATATAAAAAACCGTCAAATAATGAAATCATGAAATTCAAGTATTTACTGGAACATTCCGGTAAAAAGGTTACGGTTAGATTAGAACGGGGAGCAGATATTGATGCTGCCTGCGGACAATTGAGCGGAAAGATAAAAAACAATCCAAATTAATTAAGACTTTTTTATTTTTCATATTTTGTTGGTTAATTATTTATTCTTATTTGGAATTAATTTTGTTTTCTATCACATATGAATCTTGAGCATTTGCCGCTTTGTCAGCATTTTTATGCATTTGCAGATTACCTTTAAATTCAGGTCGTCTAAACTCCGGTCTTTTAAATTCAGGTCGTCTAAATGATGCAATTGTTACAGGTTGTATATTCATAATAAACTCCTTAATTCAACATATATATTATAGCATACATGTTATGTTTAATGCAACTATGTTTGAGATATAATAAATAGGTAAGAGGGTGCAGAGGAGTAGAGAAATGAAAAATACTGTTGTTGTCGGGGCTCAATGGGGTGATGAAGGTAAAGCAAAAATTACTGATTTATTAGCCCAAAAAGCAGATTTTATTATTCGTTATCAAGGCGGATGTAATGCAGGTCATACGGTTGTTGCTAACAATCAAACATACAAGTTCCATTTAATTCCTTCGGGGATTTTGTATGAAGGAAAAGTTTGTATGCTCGGAGCAGGTACAGTTATACTTCCGGAATCCTTTAAACAAGAATTAGAAGAATTAAAAACACAAGGCGTAGATTTATCAAATCTTAAAATTTCTCCGCTTGCATCTATAACAATGCCATATCATACGGAAGTCGACGGATATACCGAATCAAAAGGCGGAAAAGGGAAAATCGGAACAACAAAAAAAGGTATCGGACCTACTTATACTGATAAATACGCAAGAATAGGTTTAAAAATCCAAGATTTATATGATTTAGAAACATTAAATGAAAAACTGGATGTAATTTTGCCTATTAAAAATAAACAATTAGAAAAAGTATACGGATTAGAACCATATACCAGAGAATGTCTTATCAGTTTGTGTGAAGAATATGCAAAAATATTTAAACCATATGTTTGTTTTGAGTGGCAAAATTTATTAAATGAACATAAAAATGATGTAATACTTTTTGAAGGGGCTCAAGGAGTTATGTTAGATGTTGATTACGGAACGTATCCGTTTGTAACAAGTTCTAACCCTATTGGCGGCGGAGCAGCAACCGGAAGCGGTTATGGCCCGTGCAAAATTCAAGAAGTAATCGGAGTTGCAAAAGCATACGTAACCCGTGTCGGAGAAGGCCCATTTGTTACTGAACTCGATAACGAAATTGGAGCAAAAATAAGAGAAATCGGGCATGAATTTGGAGTCACAACAGGTCGTCCGCGTCGTACAGGCTGGTTTGATGCGGTTACTATGAAATATGCCGTTCTCGTTGGCGGATTTACATCTGTCGCCCTTACTAAAGCAGATGTTTTTGATAGTTTTGATGAAATAAAAGTTTGTACGGCATATAAAGATTCTCGAAATGGTAAAATCTATAATTATTATCCGACAGATGTTTATATGCACAAATATCTTGAACCTGTTTATGAAACACACAAGGGTTGGAAACAAGATATTTCAGGCATCAGAGAATATAACAAATTGCCGGAAAATACGAAAAAATATTTTGCACGACTTGAAGAACTACTTGATTGTCCTATATCTATTGTGAGTGTCGGACCTGATAGAGAACAAACTATCTTTAAATAATAGGTTATCGATTATGAAGAAAATATTAGTGGTTGATGATAGTCCTGCATGGAGAGTTTTTCATAAAACTAATCTGGAAGAAGTTTTTATTGAATTAAATGATGAAAATTACAATATTGATATTGCTTCTTCCGGAAAAGAGGGTTATGACTTTGTTATACAAAATAATAACTCCCCTTACGATTTGATTATTTCAGATTTACAAATGGAAGAAGATTTTTCTCCTAAATATGCAGGCGAATGGTTTATAGAACAAATATCAACTTTTAATAATTATTTTAAAACTAAAATAATTATTTGCTCAGGATGCTATAATATTAAACATATCGCACAATCATTAAACACTGACTATATTCCTAAAAGAATTGCTGTATCAGATATAAATCAATATAAAGATTTGATTATTAATCTTTTAAGTTAAAAAAATCTTTTGCAAATTTTAATTCGTCTGATTTTGATATTTTAGGATTTTCAAGTTTTTGTTTCAAAACAAAATCAAAACAATCGCTATATTTTTTTGAAGGATTTATTCCTAAATTTTTCAAATCATCGCCTGTGATTGAAATTTTTATATCTTTTATTTCGAAAAATCTTAATCCATAATCGGTATTTGTTGTTATTATGTATAACAATATCGATTCTTTTGTTTTATCAAAAAAAGTTTTATATATCATAAAATCATCATTTTTAATAGTTGTATTTTTTAAGATATTATAATCATCAATGATTTTTTGTTCTTCTCTTGTTAACGGTAATTTATCGAGATTCATCCATCCCAAATAAACCATCCAAATATTATCCACAGGGAAATTATTGATTAATTTTTCTATATTATATTTAGGCGGAATAATTTCGTTTGTAGTTAAAAGTTTATAAATTTTTTGATTAAAAAATTCGTCAAAAGCCTTTTGAGAGTTTAAGTTAAAAGTTTCGATAAGTTCTTTTTTCACTCTTTTATAACTCATATCATAATTTATATTTTGAAGATATTTTTCTTGAAGAAATTTTGTTTTTTTATCGAGATTAAACCCGAAACGAACAGCAAATTTTAGTCCTCTGATAATTCTGGTAGGATCATCCTCGAAACTTTTATCATGCAAAACTCTTAAAACTTTATTTTTAATATCAATCAAACCACCGGTATAATCTATAATTTCTCCTGTGAGCGTAGATTTGGCAAGAGAATTGATTGTAAAATCACGTCTTTTGACATCCTGTTCCAAATTACAGCCGATATTGATAACTGTCGGTAAATGTCCTTTTTTTTCATAAAATTCATCTCTCGTGGATGCAATATCCAGTTCTTTATTATCAATAGATAGCCTGACTGTTCCAAAAGGTTCATTAATTTTTATACATTCAGGTAAATCCCCAAATTTTTCTATGGCGTTTCCCTGATAAGTTAAATCCGTATCAAAACTTTCAAGTCCGAGTATTTCATCCCGAACAACCCCGCCAATATAATATAAGTTTTCATCTTTGAGTGTTAACATAAACTTATTTTATCACGGTATGTAATCCTGTCCAATAAAAATATACTATTTATGTAATTTAGAAGATATAACTGAACCGATAATAAATCCTACCCCTGTTAAACCGGTAATAAGTTCAGGTACAGGTCTGACTGTGGAAATAAACATTAATATTGCAAGTGTACCTATTGCCCAATGAGCACCGTGTTCTAAATATATAAAACTGTCTAACGTTCCTTCTTCAACAAACATAATTGTTAAAGAACGAACAAACATTGCACCTATTGCCAACCCTATTGTAATGATAATAATATCGTGACTAAGAGCAAATGCACCCAAAACTCCGTCTAAAGAAAATGATGCATCAATCAATTCCAGATAGATAAAACTAATTAAACCCGAACACGCTTTCCAGTTTGAAGGAGAACAATTATCATCTGATTGACCGCCATATTTTGACTCTAAATCTTCAAGTTTACGAGAAATTGTATCAATCCCTAAATAAACTAAAATACCTGCAAGTCCTGATATAGTAACGCTTAAATGAAGCGGCGGGGGTTGAACCATTTGTACAATATCCAAAAAGACAAGAGTTATTAATGTATCTAATATTTTTGATTCAGGTGCTTTTTTTAAAAACTTTTCTATTGGTTTAAGCCAATCAATTTCTTTTTTCGGATTAAGAAAGAAACCCAAAAATAGCATCATCAAGAATGTTCCGCCAAAGGTTACTATTGTTGCGTGGGTTTGATGTAAATAATAAGCATACTCTTGCGAATTGTGTAATGCAATATCCAAAACTTTAAATATTCCGAGTTTAGCAAATATTGAAACAACTAACAACGGGAACAAAAATCTCATTCCAAAAACAGCAATTGCAATCCCCCAAGTTATAAATCTATGCCGCCATTTTTCTGACATTTTTTTTAGTTTGGTCGCATTAACAACAGCATTATCGAAAGAAAGACTAACTTCTAATATACCCAACACTAAAGCAATAAAAATGGAAATAAACCCGCTTCCGTTATGAACGTGTTCTCCCCATACATATGCCAGTATTAAACCTAAAATTGTTACTAAATACGATTCTTTAAAATATTTAAGCATATAAAAATTTTATCATAAAAATTTGAATTATATGATTTTTATACATTAGTTTCAGCAAGTTTTTCGAGTTTTAGTTTCTGGTCATATTCAATCAACAAATTGATAAGTTCATCTAAATCTCCGTCAATTACAGTCCAAACATTCAAATTATGTCCTATACGGTGGTCTGTTAATCTTCCTTGAGGGAAGTTATAAGTTCTTATACGTTCGCTTCTGTCACCTGTACCGACTTGAGAACGTCTTAAGTCAGTAATTTCTTGCATTTGTTTTTGAACTTCTAAATCATATAATTTTGCTTTCAAAATTTGCATAGCACGTTCTTTGTTTTGTAGTTGAGAACGTTCTTCTGTACAGAAAATCATAATCCCCGTAGGTTTGTGGAAAAGTCTGGCAGCAGTTTCAACCTTGTTAACGTTTTGTCCTCCGGCACCACCTGAGCGTGCGGTAGACATTTCAATATCTTCAGGTTTGATTTCGATTTCTACGTCATCAACCTCCGGCATAACCGCAACAGTTGCTGTTGAAGTATGTACTCTGCCTTGTGATTCTGTTTCAGGTACACGCTGTACTCTGTGAACACCTGATTCATATTTTAACTTTGAATAAACGGCATCTCCTTTTATAGAAATAATTATTTCTGAATATCCGCCGGCTTCACATTCTGTTTTAGACAAAACTTCTGTTTTCCAACCTTGCTTATCCGCATATTTAAGATACATTCTTGTTAAATCTCCGGCAAAAATATTCGCTTCATCGCCTCCTGCTCCGCCACGGATTTCCAGCATAATATCCTTATCATCCATTGGGTCACGAGGCAATAATAATACTTTCATTTTTTCTTCATATACAGGAAGTTTTGCTTCATTTTCTTCCATTTCTGCTTTAAGAAACGCTTTCATTTCTTCATCTTTTTCCTCGTGGATAAGTTGTTTTGCATCCTCTATCGCATCTACCGCTTCTTTCCACTTGTAATATAATTCTACTGTTTCTTCCATTGATTTTCTTTGTTTTGATAAATCACGAAACTTGTTATAATCTTGAATTACTTCAGGGTCAGATAACGTAACACCCAATTCGTTGTAACGTTTCTCTATCTGTAATATTTTATCTAACATATCTTTCATTATTCTGTCCTCTTAAAAATATTATAGCAAAAACATTTCTGTTATAAACTTGAAAAATAATTTCTGATTTTTGTTTTGTTTAATCATCTAAATAGATGAGATATCAGTAATCATGTTGATGTCATTAAAAATTTAAGTTAAAATTAACTCGGAGAATTACGATTATGAAATTATTCATTTACCTTATTTATTTGTATTTAACAGTATACACGCTATATTATGCTGCTCTTGCAGTCGCTGCAATAAAACATAAAACTAAAAATAAAGATACATTTGCACGAAAGTTGCATAATCTTTGTGTTGTAGTTTATGCACACAATAATAAAGATACTGTTGAGAACCTGATTAAACAACTTAAACATCAAACTTACCCGAACAATAATTATACTATCCAATTAGTGCTTGATAATTGTTCAGATAACTCTGAAATTATGTTTCAAGGAGATTTAGGTGTTAATGTAATGAATATAAAAAATGTTGATACAATTGGTCGTGATCAGGCATTTTCTATTATTACAGAAAAATATTCCACAATTAAAGATTTGGATGCTTATGTTTTCCTTGATGCAAAATATTATGTCAATAGCGACTTCTTAGAAAAAGTTAATGACTCACTTCAAAAAGATGATGTCATTACAGGTGCAACAACTTTAATTTGCGATAACCAATTAGGAATTTTAGAAAATATTAAATATTCATATAATTTATATAAAAATAACTTTATTGCTAAATCCCGTGATTTATTGGGATTAAGTAATCTTGTCAATTCAGACATTCTTGCTATGAGAAAATCAGTTATTGATGAAATAGGTTCAATGAACTTTAAAAATACAAATGAAGAATTAAAATATACTTTAGAACTCGCAAAAATAAATGTCAGAACAGGTTTTAATCCTGATTTAAAAATATATATCGGAGTTGAAAGTTATGATTTCAAAATCCCGTCACTTTCTACAAGAGTTAGCCTGTTTTTTGAAAATTTGTTTAAAATTAAACCTTCAAATTTGCATTATTCAGAATTAGTTGCATCTTTGATATATCCTAATTGTTTAACCTTAGCGATAGGATATTATTTTGTATTCTTATATGCATTTCAGGTTAAATGTCTTTTAAATTATTATGTGGTAGGAGCAGGTATAACATTATTTCTAGCCTCTTTCTGTGCAAGTTTGTTAAATGCAAAAATTCATTCTAAAGATTATATATATTTCTTCTGTTATCCGATATATGCTTTTTGCAAAGTCATATACAACTTCCCGCCTTTAAGATTTATAAGGAATTGTTTATTTAAGAGTGAAGAAAATACTCATATTGAAAAACTTGATGTCCAAGTTTTTGTATCTGACGGTCAAAGATATTATCCTTGCAAGTTGGAAATTGTATCAGAATCAGGATTGTCAAAAGTTATTTTTATAAATAAAAAGAAAAAATATAAAACGAAAAATCATTTGAGAGTAATCGATGCAATTCAAGAAATTGCACAAAAACTCGAAAGTTACGGTTATTCTTTAAGATTATGTCAGTGTTGTAAATATTTTGAACCGGAAGTTGACGGAACAGTTAATCAGATAAAAGGATTCTGTAAATATCCGTTTTCTAACAGAACTCCCGGAGATATTTTATCAACTGTTGTTTGGAATGCATGTGATGCTTATGAAAAAGTTAATGTTGTTAACTTATTTGATGCAATTTCTTCAAAAAAAGAGGAAGAAAAACATAACTAATGGTTCTTCAAAATCAGACGACAAGTGCTTATATTCATATTCCGTTTTGCAAAAGTAAATGTAAATATTGTTCTTTTATTTCTTTCACATCTTATGAAAAAAGGTTAGGATATTTATATTCGCTTCTGAAAGAGATAGATTATTACTATAATAAAGAACCTTTGAAAACTTTATATATTGGCGGAGGTACACCTTCTGTTATGCAAATAGAAGATTTGCAAAAGATAACAGACAAGTTTGAATATGATTATGATGCGGAAAAAACAATCGAACTGAACCCAAATGACGTGACACGAGAATACATGTCCGGATTAAAAGAACTCGGATTTAATCGAATAAGTATCGGTTCGCAAAGTTTTGATAATAATATTTTAGAACTTATTGGCAGACGTCATAATTCAAAAGAGATAATTTCCGCCGTTGAAATTTCAAAAGAAGCAGGATTTGATAATATCAGTCTTGATTTGATATATGGATTACCTACCCAAACTGTTGAAGGATTTGAAAAAGACCTAAAAAAAGCAATAAGTTTAGGAATAGAACATATTTCGTTATACGGTTTAAAAATTGATAACGGTTGTTATTTTTATAACAACATGCCTGACAATCTTCCGAATGATGATATTCAAGCAGATATGTATATATTAGCGGGAGAAATCACTTCTCAAAACGGATTTGAACATTATGAGATAAGTAATTATTCTAAAAAAGGGTATAATTCAAGGCATAATACAAATTATTGGAAATGCGGAAGATACTACGGATTTGGTGTATCCGCACACGGTTATACCGAAAATGAAAGATATTCAAATTATAATACATTGGAAGAATATATGAACAATCCGACATCACACGAATATGGCAAATTTTTAACAAAGGAAGAAGAATTGCAAGAAAGAATTTTTCTCGGTTTACGATTGACAGAAGGAATAAATCCGGAAGATATAAATTCAGAATTTAATATTGATTTTAATAAAAAATATAATTCTGTGATTAAAAAATATCTCTCAACAGGACATCTTGAAAAGACTTCTTACGGATATAAACTATCGGATAATAAGAAAACAAACGGATTTTTATTAAGTAATATAATTTTATCAGAATTCATTTAGAAGTTATTTTTTATTTGAACGTTCACGGACAGAAATTCTGATACTTGTTCCAAAGAAACCAAATGCTTCTCTGAGTTTATTTTCAATATATCGTTTATAATGGTCTTTCAATAATGTTCCGTTATTGGTAAACAATACAAAAGTTGGCGGTTGAACTCCCACTTGAGTTGTATATAAAATTTTCAAACGTTTATTTTTAACGCTTTGCGGAGGGTTCATAACATAAGCATCATTAACAACTTTGTTTAACAATCCTGTTGCAACACGTTTTGTACATTCAGCATACACTTCATTCGTTTTCGTAAATATTTGATTTAAACGCTGATGAGTTTTTGCACTGATATATATTTTAGGAACATAGTCTAAAAACGGTATTTCATTAATCAGATTAGTTTCAAACTTATTTATGGTATTTGATTTTTTATCCTCAATCAAATCCCATTTGTTGATAGCAATAATCATCCCTTTACCTGCTTCAGTAATAATTGAAGAAATTTTCTTATCTTGATCGGAAATACCTTCTTTAGCATCAATAACAAGGATAGCCACATCACATTCTCTGATAGAACGAATTGCTCTGTCAACGGCAAATTTTTCAACACCGTAATCAACTTTTGCTTTTTTTCTGATACCTGCTGTATCAATAATAATAAACTCTTGATTTTCAAAAGTTAGTTTACTGTCAATACTATCTCTTGTTGTGCCGGAAACATCCGAAACAATAACTCGATTTTCTCCGAGTAAAGAATTAACAATAGATGACTTACCCGCATTAGGTCTTCCTACAATTGCGATTTTAATAATTTTATCTTCTTTTGGTAAATCATCTTCCGCAACAAAATCTTTTGTAACCATATCCAAGAGATCACCAACTCCGCCTGAGCCATGGAGTGCTGAAATTCCTATAGGTTCTCCTATAGCAAGGGCATAAAACTCGGATGTCATTAACATTGCATTATGAGAATCTATTTTATTAACAGCGAGGAATATAGGCTTCCCTGATTGTCTTAATATATTAGCAACATCATAGTCAATAGGGTTTAAACCCTCTTTTCCGTCAACGATAAAAACAATCTTGTCTGCTTCATTACAAGCAATTTTTGCCTGATCATATATTGAAACCATGATTTCGTCTTCATCACCCGGAATTATACCGCCGGTATCAATAACAGTAAATTGTTTATGCTGCCATTCCACATCAAAATATATTCTATCTCTGGTAACTCCCGGCATGTCATCAACAATAGATTGTCTGTTACCAACAAGCCTGTTTACTAAGGTAGATTTACCTACATTTGGTCTTCCGACTATTGCAACTATCGGTTTTCTTTCCATAAATTTTTCCTTACTATGTAATTTTATCATGGACATAAATTGTATAAAATTGATAGTTTAATTTTAAATATTTGTTTTATATGATATAAAATTCATTTAAAAAGATTCAATAGATATAACAAAAACGGGCAGTTATTACCCGTTTTTGTTTGTATATATTATAAAATAAATATATTCTACTTAATGTTAGAATAAGTCCAAGCATCAAAAGTTGGTGTTTCAGAAATATTCATTTCTTTTTTAGTTTCACCGGTAGAAGAATCATCATGAGCGATTGGTTTATACAATCTGTTATAGTATTCAACAACCATTCTGTCAGAATTGAAATAAGCATCAGCAGTTCTGATAGCCTGACGCATCATTCTAGCCCATTCTTCCTTATCATTATAATAAGTAGGGATGATTCTATTTTCGATTATATCCATGATACATTCGTGGTCTTTCCAATGTCTTTCTTCCCAAGGCATTTCATCATCAAGTCCTTCATATTCAACGGTATAACCATTAATACCGTCAAAAGTACCTTCAACAGTCCAACCGTCATAAATAGACAAATGTAATGCACCGTTAGCATTAGCAGACATACCTGAAGTACCGGATGCTTCAAAAGGTCTAAGCGGAGTATTCAACCAAATATCAGAACCTTTCTTAAGCATAGCAGAAAGTTGAAGTTCATAACCAGGAAGAACAACGACATTCTTCAATGTATGAGAACGATTCAACAACTTGTTGAACATTTCCTTACCCATAACATCATCCGGATGGAATTTACCAGCGAAAATAATTTGAACTTTATTTTCGTTAAGTAATTTTTCAATTCTATCCTTATCCATAAGAATTAACCAAGCACGTTTATAATCAGCAAATCTTCTTGCCCAAGTGATAGTTAAAACGTCAGGATCAAATCTTTTACCGGCAACATTAGCGATATATTTGAACAATTCTTCTTTCATTTCACGTTTAGTAGCGAGTAATTTTTCAGAAGAATCATCGCCGGTAATTCTTTTATCTTGCCAATAGTGTAAGTTAACAGCGTTAGTAATTGCTCTAATAGGGCATCTGCCGTCAACCCATTCCCACATTTTGTTAGCAACCAAACCGTGCAATTGAGAAACAGCGTTAGCAATTCTGGACATTCTCAAAGCGGCAACGGTAAGAGAGAAGTTTTCCCCACCGAGTTCAATTGCTCTTTCTCTGGAACAACCGGAGAAGAACCCACCTTGCATCAAGGTATCAACCCAGTGAACTTCATTACCTGCTGCAACAGGAGTGTGAGTAGTGAATACAGTTCTTTTCTTAACTTCATCGAGGTCGCCGTTGAATTGTTTCAACAATTCGAAAGCGGCAGGCAGAGCATGACCTTCATTCATGTGAACAACATCAAAGTCGTACCCAACTTTTTGAAGAACACGAACACCTGCAATACCGAGAACAGTTTCTTGAGCAATTCTGATTCTTTCGTCACCATCATAAAGTCTGTGAGAAATTCTCTTAGCCCATTCGCTGTTACCTTCGATATCAGTTGTTAATAAATATACAGGGCAAGCACCGAACAATTCCGGTTCAACTCTGTATGCTTTAACTTTAACCTTTTCGCCGAAAGTTTCAACTTCAACAGTAACACCTATATCTGTTAAGAAATCATAATATTTTCTAATATAAGCAACTTCTACATTTCCTGCGTGGTCAATTCGTTGATCATAATAACCGTATGACCATAACATAGTAACACCCACCATAGGCATTTGAAGATATCCGGCAGATAACATGTGAGAACCTGCTAAGAAACCTAAACCACCTGAATAAGTGTTTAGTGATTGATCTAATGCAATTTCCATAGAGAAATATGCTACATTTGGTAATGACATAATTTTATTCCTTTTCTTTTAATAATACTTTTGAACTATTTTTAATATAATATATATTTATACCAACAACATATCACAAATTCAATAAAAATATTATAAAATTAAGTTTGAGATAGAAAAAATAAGGTATACAGACGATTTCCGAAGTTAAGAATTGTAAAGAAAACTAATACTAAAGGATTAGTTCATAGAAATTACTTCCTAAAAAACAAGGAATTGCAAAAATAGAGTTTTTATTCTATAATCAGTAGGCGGTTGAAAAAATGAAAATTTGAGCATGTCGGCGTGGCACACTGCCGCAGGAAAACAATTAAGTATTGTTTTCCGAGAGGGCAACCCTTGAGGTTGCTTCC
>CACXGY010000057.1 GCA_902767275.1 uncultured bacterium
CGCTATTGTAATAACAAAATCACAACAATAGCGACCCTCCCTGGCACAAGGAGGGTAAGATAATTTCTTTCCCTTGTAAAAGGGAGTCATAAAAAATCCTATTGCCTTTAAAAATTCGCTTATCTATATTTTATTTATGATTATAAAGATTCTTGATAAATTTTAGCAACTGCTTCTTTTGTAGCCATAGTAGGTGCTATACCTAACAAGCCATCTAATGACGGAGTAGTAAATGCTAAATTAGTGAGAGTTTCTACATCAGCATCACTAAAACCTTCATCTTTTAATTTATTAGGTACATCTACGGATTTAAGCCATTCATATACGCCATTTGCTGCTTTTTCACTATCAGATGCATCAGGATTTAAACCTTTAACAATCGGTTCTAAAATATAAGCAAGCGTATTTGCCTTTGATGCATATATATTTTTAATAACAGCAGGGAGTAAAATGGCTAATCCCAAACCGTGAGAAAAATCAGGTTTCATAGCACTTAACGGATGTTCAAGTGCATGAGTATAATGCAATAATCCGTTATCAAAACAAACGCCGCCCATCAATGCTGCATAGCATAGGAAGTATCTTGCTTGTCTGTCGTTAGGATTAGCAATTGCTTTAGGAAGATATTTTGCAACCATTTCTATTACTTCTCTTGCCAATGTAACTGTATAAGGAGAAGCAACCTTTGATGTTGCCGCTTCCACTACGTGGTTAACCGCATCAATTGATACATATCTGGTTTGCTTTGGTGATAAGCCTTTCATCAAATCAGGATCATCAATTGCATACATCGGGTATATACAATCATAAGCAATCGCAGGTTTATAGTTCTTTTCTAATATTGTTGCAACCGCAAAACGATTAGTTTCTGAACCTGTACCGTGAGTCAAATTTATTGCCACAATAGGAACTGCCTCTGTAGGAGTAAATTTGAATTCGTATAAACTTGCTCCTGTTTCTTTAGGGTATTTCAATAATATAGCCACTGATTTACCTGCATCTGTTGGCGAACCGCCGCCTATTGTTATAACACCTTTTGCTCCGAATTCTTTTGCTATTTTTGTTGCTTCATCAATTGCATCTGTTGTTGGGTTTGGTGTAACTTTATCATAATTTACATACCCTATTTTATTTTCTTTTAATGCTTTTTCTACAACCGCCCACGCTCCTGTTGATTTATATGCGTTTCTGCCGGACATTACAATAACTTTATCAATTCCTTTTGCTGCAAAATCTTTTGCTACATCTTCTATTTTATGGATTGCACCGCATCCGAAATATACATTTGTACGAGTTCTTATCTCTCTTACTTCTTCTATATTTTGGTCTTTTTCCCACATACTGAACTCTCCTTTCATATATACACTTTTGCATAAACTCAACTTTTTTAAACAGTACTATATATTTACTGTTTACAATATTACATTAAAAATGGCTTGATAATATTACCAAGCCATTCTAACTAATAATCTAATTTTTCCATTAATTCGTCTGAAATATCGAAATTCATATATACATTTTGAACATCATCGTGTTCATCTAATCTTGTATACAATCTCATAATATTGGTTGCAATTTTTTCATCCGTAATTTCGATTTCGTTTTGCGGAATGCGTGTAAATTCAGCCGTAACAGATTTAAATCCTTCTTTTTCAAGACCTTCTGTTACAGATTGAAGATTTTCAAAAGATGTAATGACTCTATAATTTTCTTCATCATCTTCTATATCTTCCGCATCAAGATTTATAGCCGCTTCAAATAATTGTTCGTAATCGATTGATTTATCAAAAGTAATGCAGCCTTTTTTATCAAACATCCAGCCGACACAACCTGTTTCGCCAAGATTTCCGTTGAATTTTGTGAAATAACTTCTTATATCGCCTGCCGTTCTGTTTTTATTATCAGTCATTGCTTCAACAACAACAGCAACACCACCTGCTGCATATCCTTCATAAACAATTTCTTCATAATTGTCTGCACTTGACTGTCCTGCACCTTTTTCTATGGCTCTTTTAATATTATCATTTGGCAGACCTGCTGCTTTTGCTTTTTCAATAGCGGTTCTAAGACGGAAATTTCCGGCAGGATCAGGACCGCCCAATTTCGATGCAACTATTAACTCTCTTGAATATTTTTGAAAAACAACTGCTCTTGCTGAGTCTGTTTTTGCTTTTTTATGTTTTATTGTTGACCATTTAGAATGTCCGCTCATGTTTTTCTCCTTATTACTATATTCTTTGAATTAATCATACCAAAAATAATTTAAAATGAAAATCATTTTATTGTGTGGAGTCAGTTCAATCAATATTTTGTGTGTTGTTATTTATTGAATTAAATATAAATTAATTTTCCATGCCGCAAAAAAAATATATTGATGGTATGATATAGTTGTATGGGAATTATATTAGTTAGACTGATTTAGAAAAAGATTAGTTGTTTAATTCGGAGTAAAAATATATGGAACAAGTAGATATATTCTCGGTGTTCAAACTGTGCGGAGGACTTGCGTTCTTCCTTTATGGTATTAGTTCGATGTCATCGGGATTAGAAAAAGTAGCAGGGGGAAGACTGGAATCTTTATTAAAGAAA
>CACXGY010000058.1 GCA_902767275.1 uncultured bacterium
ACACTTAGTTATTGTTGGGTTTCACCCAACCTACTTTTTTAATATTCTCATATTCTCTGTTCTTTCTTAAACTACTCAAAAAGTGACTTTTCTTGCACTTTTTTACTCATTTTTGCACTATTCTTGCATCCTATTTCACATTATTGCACCCATAAGTTTTTGTCGGGTTGAAACCAGACCTATTCACTGTCTTTCCCAAAACGTAAACAAATCTATATAGACAATAAATTTTTCTAGGCATAATGAATATTTTGTGATATAATTTGTTTATGAAATTCGGCTGGGATAAAGAGGTAACTATATAGTGACAACTATATCTGACAAATATATAACCTTTAATATCTCTGGAATACTCATGATTATAGAAAGCAAGACAGGTATTATCTATAAGTTTAGAAACCGATTTTTGAGTTGATTTTTTCAACTTGAAAATCGGTTTTTTGTACAAAAATTTAAGAAGGAGAAATAAATTATGGCGAAAAAGAAAACTACTAAAATTACAAACAACACTCCATAAATTGATATTAATTTTAATTCTAAAAACATTAATTACGAGTTAGCAACTACTGCAAATACATCAGTTACATTTAAAGTAAACTTGGATAATGCAAAGTATAAAGGATATGCATATAAAGTAAAAGACGGAAACGATTTAAAAGTTGTAACCGTATATACCGATAAAACAACAGATGCATTTAAAAAACAGGTTACAACAACTATCGTTGACTATTATAAACATAATGAAACCTATTCAGGGGATACGGCTACTATAGGAAATACAACCGGTGTAACAAAAGATAATAATAAAATTTATGATTTAAAAAGTTCAAACACTCTTTCCTCAATAGGCAATTTGGTTGGAAGTGATAAAAACGATAAAATCAATCTTAAATCAGGCGGAGTAAATTATGTTGATTTTAACGGAAATGACAACTATGACGTTAAAATTTGGTATAGTCCGAAAGAACAAAGTTCTATAACAGATTTTAAAGGAAATGATAAATACGCTTTTTCCGTCCTTGAGTCAATAAAAGTTGATACAACAGACTATGGCGAAAGCACATTAACAACGTCCTTAAAATCGAAAAATGTAAAAGATTACTCAGGAAACGACAGTTACGATATTAAAGATAATGCCTATGTTTATATAAATGATTACGCAGGAAAAGATAAATATAATGTTAATAGAGCCTATTCAAATTCTATGATTTACGATTGGGGCGGGGCTGATAATTATAATATTAAAAATACTGCTATCACTATTAGAGATTACGGTGCAAATGATACATATAATGTTTTTGATTCAAAAGTAACGATAAATGAAAACGTTAAAGGCGGAAGTGAATTTGGTTCGGCAGGCAATGATAAATACAATTTAAATAATTTAAAAAGGGGTTCCAAAATTAATGATAAGCTTGGAAATGATACATATACCATAAATTCAACAATAGGAACAAAATCGGGCAATACTACTACATGGGGTTTAGATTTAACTGATTTTACAGGTAATGAAACATACAAAGTAAACGGCTCGCAATATGTATCACTGGGTGATAATGCGGGAAATGATAAGTATATTGTCAATAATTCCGATAATGTTAAAATATCTGATAGTATAACCAGCGGTAATACCGGCGGAAAAGATACATATACTTTAACAAATGTAATTAATTCAAGTATTACCGATTATTATGGTAATGATACTTACAAATTAAATTCCCTATATGATACAAACATCAATGATTATTATGGCGGGGCAGATAAATATACCTTAGTTGATTCTATTGGTGTTAAAATTACCAATCAGGATAATTATGGTTCAGATGTAAAACCAAAAGACCAGATTGATAATTTTACCGTTAAAAATTCTGCTGAAATCACTATAAACAGTGATTATGGTAATGATAAATTCAACATTTCAAACCAATCCCACAGAATAAAACTTTTTGATACGGCAGGGAATGAAAACTACACAATAAAAGATACTTCTCTTGTTAAAATCAATGATGACAAAGGGGATGATAAGTATAATTTCACTAATGTTGATGGTATTTCAATATACGCAGGTGATAAAAATACAGAAGAGGGTTTCTTAGACTATAGTATTATAGATAATGACGGAAATGATACCTATACGTTTAAAAATTCTAAATCTATACGCTTGTGGGATGAAGCAGCAAGTGATAATGAAAAAAAATACTTATAACTTAACTTCAAGTTCAGTAATGTATATATATACAAATCAATATTCAGAAAAGTATTCGACAGACACCTATAATATAACATCAGGCAAGTCTACATATATAATAGATTACGGCAAATCAAACGATATTTACAATGTTAAAGGTTCTTCTATTACAAATATTCAAGATAAAGACGGAAGTGATACATACACAATTAAAAATTCTAACAATGTAACTATTACAGATAGTTGCAGCACAAATGTTTCCGGTTTAGATGCCAGTCAATATGATAAAAACGTATATAATATTATAAATTCTACTGCGTTTAAAATTGAAGCAGGTACTACAACGAGTAGGGCATCAATTGATACATACAATATTTCAAAAAAATCATCAGGAACAATTCTTGACTATGACGGAAGAAATGATATTTATAAAATTGATAAATTGAATGGTGGTATCAAAATTACTGATTACGCCGGAACGGATACTCTTACCATTACCGGTGCAAAAGCAAATAACCTAATATTTATGGCAGATATTGACAAAAATGGCAATATTGATACTAATAAGAGTATGTATATCTATGATAAAAAAGACCACGGATATGTAAGACTTGGAAGTTATTATTACGGTGATGATTGGAAGATTGATACTATTAAAGCGGGTAAAACCGAAGTTCAAGGTAACATCAAATCATTTGATACATATACTACAAATGCTATCAAGAATGCAGTTTCTGCCTTTTTAACAAGCGGAAACGGCAAAGATTACGGTTCTATTGATAAAGTTTTAGATACTCATAATGCTAAACTAATCAACGAATTAGTTGCTTGTTTTTCAAAATAATAAAATATCTTGAAACATAAATAATAAAATTAAACAGGAAGCGATATCGTTTCCTGTTTAATTATTTAGTTAATAAATAAAAAACCACCTCTTACATACAAGAAGTGGTTTTTATAGTTTAAAGTGATGAAATACTGTTTTTCATTGCTTTTATCTTTTTCATATATTCATACATTATAGAATTTGAAATCTCCTCAGGAATATCTAAAAATTCAACTGTTGCTTTATCAACATGAATTTCTTTTACTTTTGCCTCAACATCAACATCGATATCATTAAATTTAAGTTTAATATTAACTCCTTGACCTACTTTCAAATCCTTAGCATTAATTATTGCACCTGTTCTCGACACTTCATATATTTCATCATCAGGGAGCAATCCATAACCTAATGTATTAAACACTAATGATACTGATTTATTATAATAATCATTTTTTCGTTCAAGTTCTTTATATACATCTTTATTATGCTGTCTTATCGAGGTTTCTTTAAATGTTAAGTTTACGAAACTATTCTCGCTGCTATACATGTTGACCAAGTGATATGGATCGAAATCAACAACAGGTGCAGATGTGTGCATAACAGTCGAGTCTGATAACTTCATCGAGAATGACCCTGTTTTTTGAGTATACAATTGCATATCGGAAGGAACAATTCTTCTGAAATCATTATCAACAACTGCCAGTTTCGAACCATTTCTAAACTCTGCATAATTATTTATATATCCATCTTCAACCGTTAAGTTTGTATCGTGCGTATTCACATAAGCATCATTTGCATATATTGTATCGACTGATACTCCTCTATCGGTATCGACATAATCATTTACCGATATAACTACATTATCTGCCTTGAAATCATAACCGTAGAACTTAGTTCTATCATCTTTATTCTTGAACTCATCAGGAATATTTGTCTTTGATTTTTGAGTTATATATTTTGTTCTTCGAGGGTTCGATACAACCTCATTGACAATGTCTTTATCAACACCGAGTATATCCAATGAAATTGGTTCTCCTTCTCCATAAGCATTGATACCTTTAGCCTTGTAAACTTTAGTAGAATCCCCGCCAAAGTCTTCATCTGTATAAGTTTTATCAGTTTGCTTATATCCGTTTGGATTTTTCTTAGTTGAAACATTTGAATCAGGTGCTTTTGACGAATTTGCATATATATTATCAGCCATCAAAGTAACATCTGCAAGTCTTGCTCCATCAGGATAATACTGAGTATTTTCCCCATGGTTACCTTTTACATAGGCAGAATATATCTTCAAATTAGAATCTGCTCTTCCCGAATTTTCCATAGCATCAAGAACTTTTATTACAACATAATTCGGAACAACACTCTTTGAAGGATCCTCAGGATTTTCTCCAAACACTAAATCATCATGCGGATTTAACATATCATTGAATGGTTGAGTGTTTCCTTTTACAGAAGAACCCGGCATTCCTAAATCCATTATCGTAAGATTTTGTGCTTTTTGAGTGATACTCAAACCTTTACCCGCTGTTATTTCCCTAATAACAGCATCTGATTCTAAATCTAAACCAATATTTCCACGTTTTGATATCAATTGATAAATCTTTGTTTTTTCACTTGAATTAGAACGACCTGTAATATTAATATCATTTTCCGCCTCAAAACTAACTGATGATTGAGGATTAATAGCCGTATCCTGTTTATATACGAATTTCTTATCTTCTGTTCCGATTTTGTCACTGGATATTACAGATATATTTTGTCCTGTAACCGCTGCTGTATCTGCACTCGCTTTATTATATACCGAATAGCCTATAAAATATTCTTCCTCCTTAGGAGTAGGTCTAACATCTGCTTGTTTCCAATCTGCTGCTGTCAATATCACATTTCCGTCTGATGTAATATCTTTAACATTCAAATCAGAATCTTTTGCTCTGATATTGATTAATCTTGCATCAGTTTTATCATTATTTGTTGCTTTTGCAACTACATTACCTGCAACATTTATATTTATAGACTCTGTGAAATCTCTTGTTTGTGCATCTATACTAAATCCCGGTTTATCATTATTAGTTGTACCAATATCGCCATCTTTTACCTCAATAGTCAGATTGTCCGTTGTTGATATCAACGTTTTATATGCATGATTAACATTTCCTAAATCATGATTTGAATGATTAGAACTTTGCGAATCTACAATTCCATTTAAAATATTACCGTTAGTTTGAATAATATTAATATTACCGCCTGTTACATCAATATAATTATCATTATACGAATTATATTCTCCGATTAATATATTTGAATCTCTGTTTGTAATATTAACATCAGCATCCTTGCCTCTTATATATCCTTTAACACTAATTCCGTCTAATCCTGTATTAGAGACAGTCATATCCCCATTGTTATCCAAAATATAACCTGATAAAGCAACATTTATACCACCTGAGGTGTTTTCTATATTCATATCCCCGTCTTTATCGACAACAGAGCCTGAAACAGTTATTCCGTCAGAGCCTGTGTTAGAGATTTTAATATCTCCTTTATCATCGACTATCTTACCTGTACCGACAACATTTATGCCACCTGAGGTGTTTTCTATATTCATATTACCTGATTTATCAGTTATTGTTCCTTCTACAGATATTCCTTCTGAACCGGAATTAGATATACTTACATTACCTTTATTATCTTGAACGTAACCTGTAGAAGTTATATTTAACCCGCCTGCAATAGTATTTTCTATTGCAATATTTCCATCATTTCCGATAACCTTACCCGAAACTGACACATCTCCTTGTCCGCTATTAGATATTGAAATATTTCCTATCTCACTACTATCAGACATTTTAACTGTTTGATTATTTATAATACCTGATTGACTAAGTACAAAATCCCCTGCATTATTTTTAGAAATACCAATATTACCGGATTTAGCAATAATCTTACCTGATACAGACAAATCCTTTTCGGATGTATCAGATATAGTTATATTGCCTAAATCATCTTGAACAATGCCTGATACACTCATTCCGCCTTTTGTATTATTAATAATTGCATTGCCCTCTTTTGCACGAACAATACCGCTTATAACAGCACCATCAACACCATAATTAGATATTTTCAAATCTCCTTTATCATCAACTACATTGCCTGATATAGAAATATCTTTTCCGCTGTTTACAATATTTGTTTCGCCGTCTTTGACTCTGATTGTTCCTTTGAAATCAGCACTACCGCCGGAATTAGATATGCTGACATCCCCTTTATTATCTGTGATATATCCGGAAGAAGCCAATGTTATTCCACCTTGAGATGTAATTGACATATCTCCTTCTTTTCCGAGTATTGTTCCGGATACATTGATTTTTTCATAACTGTTATTTGAAATCAAAATGTTTCCTTTATCATCTACCAAATAACCGGATATATTCAAACCTGCATTTTCAGTATTAGTATTTGTATTAGAAATATTTAAAACCCCGTCTGTAACATGGACATTTCCCGAAATATCAAAAATTTCTCCTCTGTTAGTTAATATGACATCGCCTTTATTTATACTATTCATATTTCCTTCAATACTCAGATTTTTACCGTCATTTATCACAGAAATATAATTATTAGGATTATCCGTTGTATTATTTATTATGGCATTTGAAGTTATTCTCAAATTACCGTCTTTATTATAAATATCAACATTTCCGCCTTCATTTTTCACAGAACTTGCTATTTCTGTATAATTACCATTATTAGTTATTACTGTGTTACCGCCTTTGTTTGTAATATTGCCGACTATTCTTGTCTGAGCATTAGCATTTTTAACAGTAACATTGCCGCCGACATTATCTATCGTTCCGGTTACTTCAGTAATCGCACCCTTGTTTTCTACTGTTGTATTACCGTTTTGGTTAATTATACTACCGCCAACGAGTGCTTGACCGCTACCCGTATTTAAGACATTTACATTACCTGAATTAACATTAATTGATGCGGTAGATTCTAATTTTTCACCATCATTTATAATACTTATTCCGCCATTTTGATTATTAGTTATTGTCCCTCCAATCAAATCCATATCTTTATTTGCATTCTTAATTACAATATTACCCAGTCTTGCTGATACTGTACTGTTATCTAATTTTAAACCATCTGTTACAGATTGATTATCAATAAGAATAGCCATTAACGTTTCTGTTGTTCCGTCTGAAACTGCTTTTCCCGTACCAAAGGTTTGAATTGTTGTTTTAATATCAAGTTTTTCCGCATTTTCACTGTTTATAATTGATATCATTCCACTTGCGGACTTATCTGCTTCATTGTGAGATATTACAGATGTAATAGTCATATCCCCTTTATTATTAATGATTTCTATATCACCATTCTGATCACTAATAGAACCCACTATTTGAGCAACACCGTCTTGAACCACAGTATAACCTAAATTAGCACTGTTACCATTATTCACAATTTTCACATTTCCATTTTTATTTTTTATAATACCGTTTAAAGTTAAATTGGCTTTTTCTGTTGACTCGGAATAATAAGAATTATTTGTTATGATTATATTACCGTTATCGGCTGTAATTTTAGAATCGTCTGAAGTTGTCAATCCTTTTGATTCAATCGAAATATTCCCGTTTTTGTTATATATAGAAGAATCTCCAATAATATTAGTTTGAGCATTACTTAAAATATCAATCTTTCCGTATTTTTCTTCTATATTACCCAATATATTTAATGCTCCGTTGTTATTATTTTTTATATAAATTCCGTCAGTGCTTATTACTTCTGTATTAGTATTTGTGCCGACAAAATGAGATATAACACGATCATTTATTAAATTACCGTTAATATTTAAAGCCTCTGAACTGTTACTGTCTATTTCCAACTTATAATTCGCTGTAATGTTGCCATTTATATTACCTTGACCTCCATCAAGCATAATCTTTGTAGTCCCATCAGCCACAATAGAATCAATAACCTGTTGAACACCGTCAACTTTCGCTTTTTGCTGTGTTATTTCTAAACCATTTTTAGCAGTTATATTTAATATACCTGAACTTTTATCCGGATAATCAATAATAGTTTTAGTATTATTTTTAATAACTCCATCTAAAACTAGTTTTCCTTGTGATGTAATATTTGTATTAGCATAATCAACTTTGTTGATTATAACCTGCGAACCTTCTTTTTGTATTACATCAGAATCTAATCTCCCTGATACAGGATTATTTTCTATATTTTTTACATTTAATGTTGCATTTGTTTTATTATCTATATTTATATTCTTATATCCATCTGCAAGTATAACGGTTCCTGACAGAGATTCTGTTTCTGCTGATATACTAATCAAATTACCTGAATACTCGGATAAATTGTATAAATATATTTGACCGTCTTGATATATCGCCTTTATATTACCCAAGTTTATTCCATCATTCAAATACGGGGTCAAAGTATTTCCGCCTAAATTGATAAGATTTTTCTCTTCAGATGTATTATCAAAAATAAGATTTTCAGGTTTTATCATATCATCAGTAATAACTATACTTCTGTTAGAATATCCTGCTTGGACAGTACCTTCTATATTAATTTCTCCGGAAACATCAAATATAAGATATGTAGCCAGAGATACACTGCTGCCACCAAAAATATAATCATTTGGACCTATCTTAAACGGAGCACCTTCGCCATAATTTAATAAAGCGACTAACCCATTGGAAGATACCACATTTTTCTTGGCAGAATCTATCTTCTTGCCTAATACTCCAATATCTCCGCTTTCATTCCATAAATTAAGGTCACCGCTTGTAGAAACATCACCAATTATAAAAATATCCGGTTGCTGTGTCGGGTGAGGAATTTTAAATGTACTTGCAAAAGGATGATAAATATCATAGTAATTATTAATTGTAATACCTGTATACGTGCCTGCACTATTTTTATTGGTATAGTGAACACCTGCTGTCGGAAGGCTGTCAAAACTTCCGCCATTCAACATATAAATATACGCTGCCGAACCGCTGACTGCTTGCTGCTTATTTAAAAACTCACTATGATTTTTACCTTGTATAAACAACCCTGCGTTGCTCGCATTTGACAGATTTATATCATTAAATATAAGCGTTCGAGTTGAATAGTTGTCAATTCTTATGCCCGGAGTAGCAACTCTAAAGTTACCACTACCTTCTATATTTGAATTTACAGCACCATCTACTATTATATGAGATGCTTGAGGATTAATATCATTGAATACAATCTGATAAACACCGCTTTTCTGTTCATATTCCGACTCCGGAGTCGCTTCAACCTCATTATAATATGCTGTTAAATTTTCTTGTTTCTTTTCTAAAAGTTTTACATTTTCAATGCTTGCATCAAGTTTTTCCTGATATGGAATGATTTGCTCATTATATCTTGTTATCTCACCATTAAATATCTTAATTTCATCACAAGTTTTTACGGTTCCGCCATCCACAGTTTCAGTTTTAGGATTGGCTACCGCAACATATTTACCTGATGTATTTTTATATGTTGTAAATGCACCGGTATCAGAAGGTTTTACATTTGAATAGACGGTAGTGTACCCCGTTGAAACTGTTGTTATCTGTGTTTCTGACAAACCGTAATCTTTTGTTTGTAAAAATTGCAGCATTGTAGGCTCAGCTATTTTTACATCATGCCCGTAATTATAAACCTTTATCTCTGCTAACGTTGAATCAAAAGCACCTGAAATCACATTAAACTGTTCCTGCGTTATTTGATCAGCCCCTGTCCCTATAATTTTTGTGTTATCAACACCATAATTACTCTTAAAAGTTGCTATCTGTTCTTCTGTTAAATTACTGATAGTCTGTCTTTGGGCATCTGTTAATTCATAGGAATCTGCATTGTCAATAAATTTCGACATTGTAGGAATTTCTTTTTTATCAAAATGCCCATAGTTATACGCATTAACTTCTTCAAGTCTATCAGAATAATCACTTGATATTTGGTCATACTGAGCCTGAGTTATTCTATCAGTATCTTCGTCACTTTGTTTAATAACTAACGCTTTTATATCATTTTTTATTAAATTATTAAACTCCCCGTTTCCGTCATCATCAGCCACGGAATTTTTCATTTCATATCCGTCTGCAACAAGTCCGTTAATATCATCAAGTTTTACCTGAACATTATCTTTTTTCGAATTCAAATCAGCAATCACAGGTGCTGCCTCATTTATAACCTTATTTGTTTCTTCCAATGATTCTTCAATATTATCCAACTCTATTGTGATTGAATTTAATGTTTTCTGTTTTATAACAGAACCAGGGATAGTTTCGTCGTTTGATACAGTATATTCATCATCATAAAAACCAAACGTAACAGATTTATCTACTTTACCTTCTCTATTTATCTTCATATACTTACTTGAAGCCTGACCAGCAACAATTTCACCATCCAAAATAAGTTTACTATTCTTATTTACATCATAAACCGTGTAATCATTACTATGCGTGATAGGTATCCCTAAGAATGCATAACTGACAGTTTTCCAACCAACATAAGAAGAATTATTACCGCTCCCTGACGAATAATCTATCTCAACATCATGACCTGATGTAATATCAGCCCCCGAAGCAACATTTATTTTACTATTTATGGCTTTATGTAAAATACCTCCCTCATTTGTTGAAGCAACCGCAGCATGACACTCTGAATATGCATGTTGATACAAGTCAAATGTTGAAGCATTCATAAAGTTAATATCAACCAAATTCCCTGCTTCAATTGAACCTGAATTGTTTAAATTATTATTAATATCCAATCTTAACCAAGCATAAGCAGACGGTTTACCCTCAAAGTTGCGAGCATCAGAAACTGTTTTTACCCAAAGGGTATCACTCGAATCAAAATTGATATCCATTTCATCGCCTGCAACAAGTTTTGAACTTGAATCAACATTCAATGTATTTGTATTATTAACCTCTAACGTGTTATATCCCCTAGGGACAGAAATAAACCCATAACCGTTTGCCTCAATTCTTTGTTTAAATCCTGACTTTGTAAGTGCTTTTACAACAAAGTTTTTAGATGCTCTTAATTCTGAATTTATAATATCTATAACGCTCGTTTGAGTTAATTTATTTGTTATATTAAAATCATTAACAGCAACAAAACCGCCGGCACCACCGGTATATTCAACATATCCGCTATCTTTTGTATGTATATCTGATGTCGTTTCTAATTTAACCTCTTTTGCATTAATTTTTGAATCTTTTATTGATAAATTTGCGTGTGATTTATACTCATTACTAACATTATTTGTAGTAACAGCCACAAAACCGCCACCGCTATTACTTGCAGATTCATTTACAACAGCAGTATTTTCAACTTTAAACCCTACGTTTTCTTCTGAATTTATATTTGTTGCAACTTTTTCATCAAGTGAAGAACTGCTTACATTTATTTGAGTCGTAGTATCAAATGTCGTATGTAAACCACTTGAACTTACGGAAATAAGCCCGCCTGACCCATCAGATGATATCATATTAAATACATTGTTAGACTTATTAGAAATAGTCCAACTATTTTGTCCTTTTTTTGTTTGAGTCTTAAAATCAACTATATTTAATACTGATGTACCCGTCAAATTATTTGTCACATCAGGATTATTAACTGCAATAATACCACCGCCGCCTGATGATTTACTAACTCTTGATTCTCTTGTCGTATTTAATTCAATTTTTCCTATACCTGCATTGAAATTTCCGCTAATATTACCTGTAGTGTTTGCCGTAAGTTCAGAAGATATATCTGTAGAAGCACCTCCCGCAAGCAAACTAAAATTAAACGCACTCAAATCGGCATTAGTTGTTGCATTATGAGTACCGACTATATTTGCCGTACCTATTACTGTGTTATTCCCATCAACATCAAAATTCATTGTGCTTGTATCTTTTGTTTTTGCCTTAACAGCATCAACACTAATCCCTAAAGCCACATTCGTACCTGTGGAATCTGCTTTTGCAGATGAATTTAAGTAAGAATAAATATTTAAACTGTCAGTTGTAAAATCATTTGATTTTAACACGGTCTCTGATTTTGCGGTATTTTCTGCTTTTGCTTGAGAAACAGATGCGAATTTCTGAATAGAAACAGACACATTATATATTTCACCTTTCGCAACCATACCGTTTGAACCGTTATCCTTTGCGGTTATAATATTTGTAGTTCCGATATTTTTCAACACAAGACCTGATTTACTGTCAATACCTGATTTGAAAGTCGCATTCATATATGCACCTGATTTATCCACAGATACAACACCGCCTAAATCAACAGCAACCACATTAGTTTTTCCTAGTGTGTTCATTGCTCCGTAATCTGTTATAATATCTAGCCCGTTAGAATTTATTTTTCCTGTAACATTCTCTATCAATGCCCTATTAATTGTACTTACATTAACATCATTTTTAGAAACATTTACAATACTAACTCCTCGCACACTAACTGTTTGTTTATTAGATTTTAAATCTGTAGTCGTAGTTGAATGCAGATTCAATTTACCTTTAGAATCTATATTTGTTTGTCCTGTAACAAGTGCCGAACTTTTATTAGTATCCTTGTTTTCAACTAAATCAACAGCAACTACATTTCCGCCTGACACTAAAACATAAGTTGCATCAATGTCGGAATTACTTGTTGAATTTGAAACCACATCTATATTTCCTCCGGCAATAACAGTTGTTTTTTTATTTGATGATGTATCATTACTATCAGTTGATTTTCCAATATCTGCAACCGTTTCTGAGGAATTAGTATAAATAGAAGACCCGCCGGAGAAAGTTACCCCTGAAACATCTACTTTTACGCTTTTTATCTCAACATTTGATGTACTTTTCGCATTGACAGATATATCGCCTCCGCTTTCTACATTACCTCCGATTATACTTGCATTTGTATTAGATGCCAAATCTACATCTTTAATTCCGACGCTACCTGTTCCCAAACCGACGGTAACAGTTACGTTCGATAATGAAAGTTTATCATTATTACCTTTTCCCTTTAGTTTTGATTCCGCATTCAAGGCTATATTACCTGATGTTTTTAAATTACCGTTTATTCTTGAAACCGAACCTGTTTTAATATCACTATCTGAAGGAGTAGGAGTGAATTTTGGCTTATAATCACCAAGTTTTATGAGTGCTTTATCAATATTACTATCTTGTTCTGATTGACTATATGTATCTGTTCTCTTACCGGATTTTAAAAGAACATAATCACCTGCCAGTCCAACCAAGCCCATCGACACACCAACATTTGTTTTATCGTATTCTAAAATATTTTCAGATTGAATATTTGCACTTTTAGCATTAATTTCTCCGCCAATATTGGTTTCTTGCGTTGTTTGATTACTGTCGGTACCTTCAGTTTCATCAGAACCGGTTATTACATCCGGCAAATCACGCACTGCTGTCACATCTGATTTTATCTCTGATTTTGCAATACCGTTATTCCATGTCACATCTAATCCAACACCTGCTGCCACACCAAGACCGGCAGCCTGAACCGTACCAATAACATTATTTAAAACAGTATTATCACGAGAATAAATACTAATATTACCGACACCATTCATATTTTTTAGTTTTGCATCAATATAAGATAAGGTTTCTGTTTCTATATTTGTAGATATTGCATTAACACCGACAGATGCCCCCATCGCAGCACCACCGACACCAATATTTGTATTATCTAAATTTCTTTTTGAATTGGCTTTTAATGTTATATCTCCCGTATTTGTTGATGAAGTATTTTCAATATAAGTTTTAACTGTATTTGAATAGTTTGTATAAATGACATTTGTCGATAGAGATGCACCTTGTCCGGCAAAAGAAAAATTCCCCGTGGTATTTGTCATCTCATCGACACGGTTTGTTAATAAACCGTTGTTATCCTTTTTAACATTAGCAATAATTTCTATATTACCGGATTTTGTAATTGTTGAATCTTTTATATACCCTTCTGCATCAGAAGTTATAGTATTAGAGATAACATTAGCGAGAACAGTTGCACCTTGTCCTACAATACCTGCGGAAAATATTGCATTTGTTGAACTTATTAAAGAATTCGCTGCAATATTTATTCCACCGGTTGTATTTATTGTTGTATTATTAATATACGCATTTGGTTTATTTGATAATGCATTTCTTACAGCATAACCTGCAAGATTTGCACCTTGACCGGCAAAAGAAATCCCAACTATAGCACTCAAATTATCGAGATTATCAAATGATGATAATGTAATATCACCATTATTGACTGTAGAATTTTCTATTTTAGAAATTGATTGACCTGTTTTTACCTTTTCATCATTTACAGTCTTTTCACCACCAAAATTATTCACAATTGCAACAACATTTGCGGTCAAACCTTGCCCGACTCCACCACCTGCAAGCAATATATTATTTATCATAATATTATGTGCTGAATATGCATTTGCTCCTGCTTCAGCGGTTGTATTTGTAATATATGAATTGACATCGTCTTCAATATTACTATAATCAACAACAACACCGATATCCGCACCTTTTCCTGCACCTTGACCGGATATTACAAGTTGATTCAAATTCATATTAGATTGAGCATCGGTAGTCACAGAACCATTGTTTATAGTTGAATTATCCACCCACGCAGTTACTGTTTCAACAAAACTATTAATAACTCCAACTCCGTTTGCACTTCCCGTTGCCGCACCTGCAACAGCGGCAACAGCATCAAAGTTCGTAAAATTCTGTTGAGATAACACGGTTGTCCCGGTTTTTGTTGAAACAACAGATTTATCAATTTTAGATGTCAAACTTCCTCTTGCCTTGTTTACGATTATTGTTCCTGTTACGGCACCTTTTCCGCCGGCAGAAACATTAATAGCCCCAACAATAGGTGCAAGTTTACCTAAATCATTCTCACCAATTTCAGAACGCTCTTTTGTATCTTTATTTACACCTTCGTTCTTATAAGCATCCGTATCTTTAAACCAAGTTCTGAAGAATGCAGTCTTATTACTATAATCTTTATTAAAACCTCTGAATGAATTTACATCAAGTTTGCCGTTACTCGAAGTAATATCAGAATTATAAACACCGGATTCTATAGTTGAGTCCATAACATTAGCAATACCCATACCACTGACACCAACTTTACCTGATGCCTCAACAGATATTAAATATTCTCTTGCTTCATAATCGGAATCTGATTTTACTTCTATATCATTTGCGGAAGTAATTTTTGTTCTTGAATTAGAATTATCTCCAACAAGTGCTTTTGTCGTATCTTCAAACAAGTTCAAATATAAAATTCCGCCAACAGATGCCGTTCCTGAACCACCAACAGATAAATCAACCCCAAGGCTGTCATTCTTCTGAGTTGAGTTAACCTTAACATTATTTGCTGTGATATCAGAACCTATAATACTTGAAGTTACCTCATCCTTATTTTTATTTACATATACAGCACCATTTACCGCTACTTTGCTTGACCCGCTCCCACCTACAAGAACAGTATGTGCAAGTTTTTTAGTATTTGCATTAACACTTAAATCTCCTGAAAGATACTGTTTTCCTCCGGTTAAAAACGCCTGAGTCTTAGTGTTACCTATTGCAATTATGGAATTTCCGCCGACTGCCGCCTTGCCGCTTGCAGAGAACTGACCTGCTATTATATTCATTATCGTATAGTCATTGGCATATATAGTAAGTGATGATGCTTTTTTATCATTTGTGCCTAAATCAACCTTTTCTACATTAGCCTTGACTACATCATCAAGAACTCTCACTATAACAGAACCTGCCGCACTGATTTTATCTCCGTGTGCCAGACTGTAACCCATATTCCAATTAAAGAAGAATGAACCTTGTTCAAAATTCTTATCATAATCCTCGGCATTTGTACTCATCTCGGATACATCCCATTCTCCGTCTTTTTTTGTTCCGCCAAATGAGTTTTCTGCAGTTGCCTGAACCGTCACATTAGCGGCAGATACCGTATTGTTTTTAACTTCTGCCGTAATTGTTTTATTTAAATAATCATAATAAACTACACTTCCTATTCCTGCACTACCACCTGCATAAGAAAGGACTCCGCCCCTTTCGTAAATCATTGTATCATCCAGAGCTTTAACAATAAAATCTCCGGTTGATGTAACATTACCGTATGCAAAAGCCTGAGTTGTATTTTTTATAACATCCACCGCAATATCAGCACCGACAGAATTACCATTTCCACTTGCAACCACTATTGATACAGGAATATAATTGATATACTCTTTGGATGTTGCACTAATTCTTACCTCATAATTTTTACTGTCACCCTCATCTTTTTTAGACTCTATCATAGAGCCGGCACCCAATTCAGAATGCGTAGTAACCCCGTAATACGAGCCGAGAAGATTTGCCCCAAGTGCAAGACTATCCTTTGTCTTATCTCCTACAACAGTAATACCTTGATATGAACTGTCATAATCAGATAAAATACTTACGGAGCCATTTGATTTTAATTCTGATTTATTTATTGCCTTTGCCTCAATTGCAGATAAAAGAACGCCTGCCGCACCGTTAACTTTAAACTCAGAACCCTCTTTTGTTTGCATTCCGAGATTTGCTGCAAGGAATTTCATATCTTCTTTTGCTTCACTACTTAATTTAACAGATTTTGATTTTGTAATTTTTACATTATCGGTATTTGCAGAAATAGTATTCTTTTCCACATAAATAACAGAACCGATACCAACTCCGAAACCATTTTGAGCATTTGAAAAATCAATTCCTCCTGCCAATGACATATTTTTAACATCATATTTGGAATGAATATTAACATCACCCGAAGAAACAATAGTAGAATCTTTAATTAAAGAAGCAACAGTGTTTCCGTACAATTCCGTAACTAAAGCACCGTCAAATGTATAACCGGATGCGGAACCATTCACAATTGCACCTGCAATACCTGCTGAATACGCCTTTATCGGCATACTCGCTTCAACCGTAACTGCTCCCGCATTCTCCATTTTAGAATCAATAATTTGTGCTTTTATTGTCTTTTCAATAACATCCAAATCAACAGCAATACCGGCAGATGCACCCTTAGACTGTTCCGAGCCGCCTTCGTATGCTGCACCGCCTGTTGCATTAACTATAATTGAGTCATTGTCCGCTTTTACATTTGTCGCTATATCACCTGTTACATTTTCAGCATTTTGAACAGTAGTTTTTTGAACAGTTGCTTCCGTTGTATCTTTTATAATATTTCCGTTAAAAGAACCGCCTGCCGCAAACTTTTTACCGGAATCTTCTTCTCCTTCATTTTTGGTCATACCAACACCGATAGCAATTCCGACCGATACAAGTTCATCATCTGCTGTCACATTTAATTCTTTACCGGATTTTTCTGTATAATTTATAGTTACACCATTTTGAGCATCACCTACAACAGATCTTGTTGTAGTCTTTTTATCATATATATTAACTGCTGCACCTGCTCCGACATTACCTGCTCTTGCAACACCACCGCCTAAATCAACATACAAACTGTTATAATCGGATTTAACATCAACTTTTTTCCCGACATTTATGGTTGAATTAGTCAAAACAGACTCAGTTGTTGTCTTATCGTAATACAAATCTACAACACCTGCGGCAGCAAGTGAAAAGTTATTTCTTGCCTCGCCTGCCCCAACCTGATTGTCAGCCATGTTATCATTGTTGTCACCCGGATTAACACCGCCGTGCCCATCATTAATGTTACCGTCATTATCGACATTCGCATTTTGATGATTTATATTTGCTTGATTATCTTGAGCATTTGCTGCACCTTGCTGATTCGGATTATTTTGATTAAATAAATTTACCAATCCTAACGGGTCATCATCATCAGCCTGTGCATCATTTAAAATATCCATCCAGTTTCCTGCATTTTGCATCTGTTGATTATCATTTTGCTGACCTTCATTTGCAGCCTGCTGGCGTTCTCTGTTAACAGATACCCCTCCGGCAAATGCTCCTGCGAAAGCAGCATTGATTGTTTGAGATTTCGTTTCTCCATTAATCGTAAGATTTTCGTTAGCCGTCAATGTTGAACCATCAACTTTTGCCCTAACTGTTCTATCAGAATGTGAAACATTCACATCAGCACCGATAGCAACACCGGTTGATCCATGAGGAACTCTGCCATGTGCACCATCCACTTCTTCGGATTGTTGAGCCAAAGCACCGGTCAATATTATATTTAAAATTTTATCCTTTGAATCACGTTCATCTTTAGTTTTTAACAGACTAGTTTCTTGATCTTGATCAATATGACTTGAGGTTGGTTTTATTTTTGCATTACCGGCCTCGACATCAATATTTTTTGCGTTTTTTATTTCTGAATTTAATATTTCGGCAGCAGTCGTTCCATGCAAATTTTGAACATGAACAGAACCATCAAGCACAAAAGTTTCAGATGTTCCGCCTGTAGCCAGAGCCGACAAGTAAGATGCCTCAGATGCTGATCTTACGTTTAAATTACCTTTTTTTACATCAACAGTTGAATCCTTAATTTGTGCAGTTGCATTATTTGTATAATTATCAACCAGAACAGAACCGCCGACACCGGCATGTGTACCACTGAAATTCGGTTCATATTTCCAATCCTGCTGTCCGGGAATATAGTAATTGATTTTTGTTATTAAATAATCAACAATACCAACCGCATTATAACCCATAACAGAAGTAACTGCATTAAGTATTGCATTACCATTTTTTACAGTTACCTCAGAACCGCCTGTAATCGATGCAGTCGTATTATTTATCACATTATTAACCACAACGGAGGCTGAAAATGCAACCGAATTTCCGTTACCCGAACCTTGTGCAAAATTATTAAGAAATCCCCCTAATCTAAATTTCGGGTGCAAATCTCCATATGTATCAGTTATGTTTTGATCTGCAACTCCCTCCCAAGATACAGCAGGTTTACTTCCGGCAGCATTGTGTCCTGGATAAATTGAATCAAAATTCCAATTATTTGCTGGATCACCCTCCATAACAACACCTGCGGATATGTCTTTAACCCCAAATATTTCAAAAGGAAGGGATAACCCGAATTTAATACTACCGGCATTCATTGGAAGTTGTGTTATTGAATCAAGTGTCAATTCATCAACCGTAACCTTAGAATTTCTATCTATATTTGAAATTGTAGTGTTTGTTTCATCATTTATAATAAGTGCAACTCCGGCACCATAATACGCTTCCCCTACGGCATCAGTAAATGCTTGATTTCCTAATAAATCAACCGTAAAAGACTTAACATCAAGACTTTTTGCATTAACGGTTGAGTTTTCGATTTTTGCAGTAGCACTATTATCCGAAACATTCCAGAGAAAAACACCGCCAACTTGAAGTTTGGCATCATCTGCCTGCTCCATATTAACATCCATATTTCCTATCTTGAAAAGTTTTTTAATAGTACCTTTCATATAATTGTTTTTAAATGCTTTTATTTTATCTTTAACCCCTTGATCAAATGTTTTAGGGTGAGTACCTCTATAATTATCATCATTGGCAGATGCTTCAATTGCATTTTTTGTAACATTAAGACTTTGGGCAATCACTCTTACCCCACCATCTTCACCCTCTCCTTCAACTGTAATTGTTGAATCTTTAATGAGTGCTTTTACCTCATTTTTAGAACGATTGAATAAAATAGAAAATGCTGCACCGGAACCATACGAATCTTGACTCATAAAATCATTTTTACCGACTGTTGCTATTTGATTTAATTCATTTTCTGTTTCACTCATATTAACTGCAATAACATCCAAAGTTGAAGCATTCACTTCAGAACTGTCAATAATTGCATGCGTATCAGTTATATTGGAATAATTTAAAAGAGTCATAACAAGGGCATTAGTGGCATCCATTTCTACCAGACTTGAATTAGAAATAGAAACACTTCCGCTATTTGAAGATACTGCAGATATACTCACATCGGAATCTGCATTTATAACTGATTTATTAACAATATCAACAGTTGAAACAGTTTTTGTCCCCAAACCATATAGCAGTGCAGGAATTGCCTGTCCTAATACTTTTGAATTTATATCTAACTCTGCTTCTGCATTTGATGAAATATCAACATTATTTTTTGCATTGATTGTAGTCTTATCAACTTTTACAATAGCATTTGCTCTACCACCTTCAAATCCTGTAAATACATCACTGCTGAAATATTCACTCGCTTTGGCTTCATCATTCAAAACTAAGTCAAAAATAGTCGGTTTTAAAAGGTTAACATTAGTTTTTGTTTTAGACAAAGAATTTGCTTCAATTTTTACATTTTTTCCGCTTATTTCAGAATTTGTAATCTCTATTTTTGAAGTTGCCTCATCTGCGACTCCGAACCCGAGAGAATCAATGTGATCTTGAGTCCAAGAAGAAGTATCTGTTGGCAAATCCACAATCCTTTGAGTTTTTGAATTTGCAAGAACCGTTACTTCATCCCCGCCTAATTGAGCGTTATCAATAATAACTTTTGCTTCTTTGACAAGTTCAGGTTCATCTTCATTTTCATACCCTGCCACAATTTTTACCTTACCGTTATCAAGTGCAAAATGAGTTGTATCGGTTATATTATTTGATACCAAATTATTGAATAGTTCCTTTGCTGCATCTTCTGACTCAATCACTTGATTATTATTCCCGACACCTGCTATCATTCCTGCTTTATCAGCAGCAGAACCTTGTACTGTGATAGAATCTCCATACAAATTTATATTCTCTCTAGCAATAATTTTCCCGTTTACAACAATATTCCCGTGCGAGTCAGAAATCAGACCCTGATACCCTGATGCACCATGTTCATAATTTGACAGTGAGCCATTTTCTACCGCATTCCTAAATGAGTCAAACTTAGCAGTAGACGGAGTCATTAAAGAGAGCGAACCCACATTTAATACTCCTGATGCACCTATCACAATACCGTTAGGTGATACAAAAATAGCGTGACCGTTATAAAAATTATTACCCTTCATTGTATTAACAATACCGTTAATATTAACTTGGTTTTTTACAAGGTTAACAAAATGCTTATACCCGTCTCTATACATAAGGTTGGCTATATCACCTTTTGACAGATTGAACTTATCATAAGTTCTAAACTGAGTTTGACCGGAAAACTTTTGTCCCTCGATATTATACGTTCCGGATGTCTGAGTAAACCCTGTTATTTCTGATGCCAAAACAGGCAGAGGAACTGCATACATAAAAAATATTGCAACAGACATAAACCCCGCAAAGAACTTGCGAAGATTTAATTTATAAATAGCCATTTATTAACCTTTCTCATTTATATAGTGATATATCCCTGTTGGATAGTACTTCCATTATTTATTTTATTAAAAAATATATTCGTTGTAAGTAAACATGAAGAAATATTAAGCAAATCATCAATAAAATCAAACCTTTTTAGACAATTTATTAATTGACATTCAACTTAACCAAACTAATGTCTAATTCGTTAAATAGCCCGTATATCTAATGAAAAACTTTTATATTTCATCATAAAATACATCTGTAATATCCAAATATTACAGAAAGGACAAATATTATGACATTTAATCCATTAAAAGAAAAAGGAATGCCTTTAAAGAAACAACTGAGAAATTGGCATCAAATAGTAGCAAAACCTTATAAAAAACAAGAAGTTGATTGTTATACCAGAACCCGTCAAATACTTATGAACGGAATTGAAGTTGAGGGTTGGGGTTTCAAACATCAATTCAACAGATTTATGCACAATTTAGACAAAGACGACAGAATACTAATCTCTCAACTGGGGAGAATAGAGAACCAGCAACAAATGACTTGCAACTGGTTATGCCCCGCAGATCAATCAGTCTTGGAAACAACTTTAGGTTATGAACAAGTAGCGGTTGATTTAACAGCGTGGCTTGCACAAAATGAACCTGATAAATATGTTAAAGAAACCTTTGATTTCGGATTATTAGAGGATTTTGACCACCTTTACAGGTATGCACAATTTGCATATATGACAGAAGGGGTAGAACCGAATGATATTGTACAAGGTCAAACAGATGTAATAGTGGGTCGCCCGACTCAACATCACCATAATTGTAATGGTTTAAGACTTCGTAAACACTATGACAAAACAACAGCCTCTCCTCAAACGAAAGTTAATATTCTAACAGTTCTGTCAGGAGAACAACAAACACATAACTTCTACGCTGAACACGGATTTATGTACGGCGATCATGTATTACGTGAAACTTATGCCGAAATCAAAGATGTTGAGGAAGAACACGTTACTATGTATGAATCCTTGATTGACCCATCTGAAACAATGCTTGAAAAAGCACTTCTTCATGAATTTACTGAAGTTTGTAACTATTACACATGTTTAGAAGATGAAACAAACGAAGAAATTAGAAAATATTGGGAAATTTTCTTAGATATAGAACTTGAACACTTAAAAATTGTGGCTGAAATGTTCAAAAAATATGAAAAACGTGATCCCGAAGAAGTTATAGGTTCAGAAATTATAATTCCTTGCAGGTTTAAAAGTCAAAAAGAATACGTTCAAAAGGTACTCGAAAAAGAAGTCGACAAACGACTTGCACCTAACGGAGAATATTACAACAAAATGGAAGAAATTCCTGAAGATTGGGCTAGTTATCGCATTCAAGAACGTGCAGCAGAAATTTCCGCTCCGTCAGAAAATTGCATACAACTTATTGAGATATATAAGGATAGAGATATTGTTGAAGCAAGTAATTCTTTAAAGGGTAAAGAAGTTGCATTACTTGAACAAGGACTTCAAACAATTGCTGTCGCAGAAAATACAATCTTGCCTGAGGAACTCCAAGTGATGATTGATAATCACGAAGAAAGAAAAGAAGAAAAGGAAGAACTTATTTAAAATATTTCTTTAATTCTGTTTCAAATAATGAATAAATTGTTACAAACTTTCAACAAATGGCTCTTGGTTAAAACAAGGGTCATTTGTGACTTTTGAACATTTTAAGAATTTTTCAATATTTTTATTTTAAAAATTTGCATGTTTCAAAAAAATATATATAATAAATTTATGGTTTTTTAAGTGTAAACCGAGAAAGGGGAAAAATATGAACAGAGAAGAATTATTAACAGAAATTTCAAAAAAAGCAAAAGTTACAAAAAAAGATGCCGGACAAGTATTAACTGCACTTATTGATACTATTCAAATGACAGTTAAAAAAGGTAAAAAAGTAACTTTAGTAGGATTCGGAACTTGGGAATCTAGAAAAAGAGCAGCAAGAATAGGCAGAAACCCTCAAACAGGTAAAGAAATCAAAATCGCTGCAAAAACAGTTCCTGCATTCTCTGCAGGTAAAAAATTCAAAGAATTATTGATGAAATAATAATCTTTGTTACAGATAAAAAAGGCTGTCCAAATTATTGGTACAGCCTTTTTTAATTTAAAATTTTTCATTTTATTTAGAATCTATATTTATAACTTACACCAATATGTCTTTCATTTTCAATATCGCCAAAAGAATTTGTATGACTAAATCCTGCACCAAGTCTTACAGATGAATTTTTCATTCTGTATTCTATTCCGCAACTTACATAAGCCAATTTGATAGTATTATTAGTATTTATATACCCGCCGTCAAGACTTACATCCCAATCTTTATTGGTTAAACTTCCGTCAACAACAGCCATAAATGTATTCATAGGAGAATTACCATGCTGCATTGTTCTATGATTAACGACATAAGCAGTTAAATCAAACATTGTATTGTTATGGATTTTTGTTGAATATTGTCCGAGTACACCGGCTGAAACCTTAAATGCTTCATTCTTATTAGGATGAACATCATATAATCCGACAAATGGAGTAATAACAGCATCACTATTTTTACTATTTTTCAATAATGCAGCGGAATACTTAAACATTGCACCATATTGATCCGACTCAGGATTAGCATCTAACTCCAAATCCACACCAAATCCATAACGTGTTTCAAATTCATTATTATCGGAAGCAACCAATTCGTTATTCTCAGGCGATTCTTCCTTAGGCATGTTTTCTTCTGCGACAACTGCATTATCTACTTTTTCATCATCTTCTGATGTTACTTCAACCTTTTTCACAGTATCAACCACTGTTAATTTTACATTTGTTATATTTTTAGTTATTCTTTCGCCTGTTACAGGGTCTTTCATAACCAAAATTTGACGTCTGAATGTTCCTGCTATACCTGAATCTTTATGTAAAACACCGGCATTAATTGTAAACCTTGTATTACCATCAAACGAACTTACATTTCCTCCGGCAGCAGTAACATATTTGCCAAAATCATATTTCCCCATTACAAAAGCATTAACAGTTCTCTCTGTTTCTTTGTTACTGTCAACTGTAGGCATTGGTGTATCATCTTCGGAAGATAATTCTCCAATTATCTCTGATGCTACCCTACTCAAAGGAATTGTTCTTTCCTCAGCATCATTACCGACAGTGGCATCAGGATTTAATGTTCCATCAGAATCAACATCATCCACATCAGGTTGTGATACAGTTTTGGAATATTCATAAGCACCGCCAAATGCTATTGAGAATTTACCATTTTTACTTCTGTAAGTATTAAATGTTGATGCTGATATATCAGTTGAGGATTCAGTGTTACTTTTAGATGCAGACGCATAGGCTTGCCCTACGGAATGAAATCCTTGCGGTAATTCATCGCCCATGAAATCTGCCGTCTTGTCATTTTCATCTTCCCCGCCATCAACTGACTCAAATGCATCAATAAAGTTATCAAGTTCAACCAATTGAGGAAGTTTTATTTCACTTCCATCACTATAAAACTGTGCTTTTATAGCAGATAAATCGTTGTAAGAATCATTAAGAGGGTTTGTTATATCTTTTAATTTTGAAAAAGATGTATCAACCTTGACCTCTTTTTTATCCTCTGATTCTTCTGTATCATCATCGGATTTTTTATCAGATTCAGAAGAAACTACAGGCTTTTTATCATCCGGTTTGACAGGTGTCGAACCTGAACTATCTGCAACAGGAACAGAATCATTTTCTCGATGTATTACATATCCTTCAACAGGTGCATCAGAATCCACCGGAGTTTCCTCAACCATCGGAACTGTCATATACTGTGCAGACGTCGATTCCGTACTCTGTGACGGCGGAGTCTTTTTATCCTGTACTAAATATTCATTCTCTAAGTTTAAATCTATTCTTTTCATAATTTTATATAATAAGTATATACTCTTTATATAAGATTATTTTTTTATATAAATTGCGTTTTTGTTACAAAAACTTTACAAGTTATATGTATTGCATTCTTCGACGAAAAAAAATATAATGAGTATATGTCAATAAATAAAAAGATTTTAACCATATTATTACTTCTTATATTTACAAATGGAATTTGTTATGCAAATACTTGCTACGACAAATACGGAAATAAAACAGGCTCATACAGACAATCCTCTAACGGAGTTATCACAACGTATGATAAATATGGGAACAAAACAGGCACATATAGAACAACTTCCAATGGAACAACCACAAGTTATGACAAATATGGAAACCGTACAGGAACATTTAGACGAACCTCAAGCGGAATAACAACACAGTACGATAAATACGGAAATCGTACAGGAACATTTAGAACAAATTCTGACGGTTCAACAACTTCTTACGATAAATACGGTAACAAAACCGGCTCATACAGAACAGATTCATCAGGAAGAACTATTAAATATGACCGTTATGGCAATCGTACAGGGAGTTTCAGATAGATATTAAATAGTAGCCATTGAGTATCTTACAATGTCGGCAACCTAGACGACATTGTAATAAACCAAACCGCAACAAAACCGACTCCCCTTGCAAAAGGGAGTTATAATCATTTCCTTCCCTTATCAAGGGAAAGACTGAGGATGGGTTACTGATTTTTCTTAATGCTTTTAGAATTTGGTCTGGATTTAAAGAACTTTTGCATTGCATCTAAAAATATATTTTCTTTTTCCTCATCCGAATATTTTGTTTTGAACCATAATCCGTTTGGAGAAGATATAAGTTCGAGAGAATTTCCTGTTTCTTCAGGCAAAATGAAAACATGAGTTCCGTTAGGCTTTATTTCGCTTCCGAATCTGTAAAAATCCTGAGGGATGAAATTTATACAGCCTGTAGACATGCTTCTTCTAACCCCTTCAGAATTAAACATTTTCATTCGTTCTGCGAGTTGTTTTTGCGAAACTTGATGTAACGCAAGAGAAGTATAACCATTAAAAGATGCAGGATGCTGAACTCCGTTTAAAACTAACAAATTTATTGTTTTACCGTCATCATAATCTTTTTTATTTAATATATTATAATCAAAAGGGGCTCTTGTGCTGAATTGACCCGAGGGAGTTGTTCTTCCTTCTTCTGAGAATACACCGTTTGAATACGTAGCAGTATTCAAATCATCCCCGTATTCTTTTCCGACTCCAACTTCGAACCTATCAACCAACTTTCCGTTGCGATATACTTCTGCCCGACTTGTTTGTTTATTTATAATAACAAATGCGTTTTGTTTTCCTCTTATATTTTCAAACTCCATTATTTTATCAAAATCACTCTTTATGGAATTTATTTCTTCCGCTATTTTTTTATCAACTGATACTAACGAATCGTTCATCAAATTACTGTTAACAACTCGAGCATTCTTTATATAATTTTCAAATTTTGTTAATTTTGTCAGCATTTATATTTCCTTTTCTGAGTTAAAACATATAAATATAATTTTTGTTATTTAAAATCATTCATTAAAAATTTTTGTTACACATTTTAAAAAATTTCGGCAAAAATAATTTTCCTGCGTGTTAAAATAAATGTATCTATTAAAAGAGAGGAACTCCTATGGCAATACCAAGAATAACATTTGCAAATTTGCAAAAGAAATTAGCGAAGAAAAATATAGTAGTTACAATCGACCCTGAAGTTGCTACAAAAGAAATCGGAACAATTAAAAACGCAAAAAGTATTACATTATATTTCAAAGGGCTCAGTGATATTTCACATTTTAATTATATTAAAGACGGAAAAAATTTGGTTATTGTTAACAAATCTCAAAGGGTCACAATAAATAACTATTTTTCAAAATCAGACGGTTCAGCAACAAAATCTCTTGTAAAAACAATTAGATATGACAACCCTGATGACACGTCAAAACAAATAAATGTTTCAATTATAAAAGCGGGATTAATATCAACAAAAGACTTGGAATTTTTACCGAAGAAAGGTGTTGTCACAGGTACGGTATTCTCTGATACAATCAACAAAAACGAAATTGAAAACCCTTATAAGAAGGCAGAAAACGGTTTAACCATTAATGCCGGCTACGGAAATGATGATATAACAGGAACTCAGTTCAATGACACTATATCAGGAGGTTATGGAAAGAACACAATAAATTTTGATTTCTCAACAAAATTTGGCAAAGATAAAATCAAACTGACAAAAACCGAACAATTAAACTTGGCTATTAACAATAACGAATCCAAAATTGATATAACAGATTTAACATATACTAAAAAAGGCAATAATCTGATTATCACAAGAGATGGCGACAATCAAAATCAAATAACAATTAATAACTTCTTTAAAGGAGCAAATATTAGAAACAGTGCAAAAGTATCTATAAATAATAACAATATCTTAGAATATTTTTCATCACTTGACGCTCCTAAAATAAATATCTACGGTTCAAAGAAAATCAGCGGTTCGAATTACGCAGATACAATTTATGGCAGTGTAAAGAATGATACTATCACAGCAGGAAAAGGAAATGATTTTATCTATACCTCAGGCGGAAAAGATACTCTTAATTTCTCAGGTAATTTCGGACACGATATTGTTGAATCAAACGACAGTTCTAAAGTAACTTTTAAATTGAAGTCCTTCAATACAAATAACTTTTCGGTTAAAGACTCTGATAACCTTTTGTATTCGGTTAATGAGTCAACAAGTATTACCTATAATGATTTCATTACCAATCCTGAAAACAGTGCCGATTTATGGATTAAATCGAAAAAGAAAACGTATCATGTAATTAACACAAAAGGTCAAGCCTTTATTGACAATTATAAGAACAAGAAAAATAACGTATTTTTCTTAACCAATGAAGATGGCAACACATATAACGGTGCTAAGAGTAAGAAAGGTATAAATGTTGTTTATTCTCTTGATGAATCCGAATTGATATACAATGGCGGAAAAGAAACATATATCTCTCAAGGCGATTATGATAACGGCTATGACGGTAAAATCACTAAAACTTCATTATTAAAAATCAATGATTATAATGGAAATGATACTTTAAATATAAGAAATAAATCAACAGAATTTGTATTATTTTTTGATATGAATAGTGACGGAACAGGTAAAGATTTATTCTTATATAATAAGAATGCAATGTCTTATTCTTCAATCGCAAAAGCGGTTAAGTCAGGGACTTATACAGGTGCATTTGATTTAGTGAACTATTTTACAACCGGTAAAATAGAAAACATTTATACTACTGATTATACTCTGGACACAGACGGATGGGCTTCTTATGTTAAAGGAAAAGTTTCCGAGTGGTTAACCGCTCACAAAAAATCTTCTGTGCGTGAAGTATTTTTAAAAGGGTCTAAGTCACTAAAGAAAAGTTTGTTAAACGTATTTAAAAATGCGACATATAAAAACTACATTGATGAATACAATGAAGAATTTAAACAAACATTATCACAAGATGATTTATCGTTTGGAGATTACAAAAACTCAGGATTAGTCCTTGTTCAAACTAATGACGGCATAACTGTTGTCACAGATGATGATACAAAAACTCTTGTAGGTAATTTATCAAATATTGGCGATACATATTATGCTCAAAATGACAGCGGATTAATTACAGAATATAAAGCAGGAGAAAGTGACAGTCCGATATTATTAAATGAAATGACGTTTAATAATGATAATAAGGGATTAAATGTCAAAGTGAATGATAATTCACAAAATACATTCACTTTTACTGATAAAAAATACGATGATTTTTATACAAAATCAAGCACAAAGATTGCATATAATGCAGGGGATCCGTTGATTAAAAAAACAGGTAATGATATTCAAATAGGCGATAATGTTACGATAAAAGATGTAGACGGATTATCAACGAATATAAAACTTATAGATAAAGAAGATAAGACAAAAACGATTATAACAGGAATCGGCGAATTCGACGGAACATTTGAAAGCGAAATTATAGTCGGAAGCAATGTTGATGATGTCATTAATTCTAAAGGCGGAAATGACCTTATATATCTCGGCAAAGGGAACGATGTCTTAAATATCGAAAAATCAACCGGTACGACTACCGGTAACAATACCGCTGAAATGACAGGTATTGGCGGGACACATACCATTTCAAACAATCTTCCGTATCCTGCAATCAGTGTTTATAGCGAATCAGGAAATGATACATATAACACTTCATTAGATTTTGGGTTGTACATAGAAGATTATGCAGGTAATGACACATTGAATATTACCACGAACGGGCAGGATTTGTGTTATATCTTTGATGTTGTCAATCCTAAATTTGCAGATTCAGACTATACATTCTATGAAGATTTGTTCATTTGCGATAAATCAAAAATATCTTCTGCAATATTTACTGCAGGTATGAAATATGCAATGGGAATATATAAAAGTGCTGCAGAAACAATGGAATCTATGCAAGGTCAATTCGGTTATGCTTGGATTGATGATTACTATGGAAATAAACAAACAATAGAAACCATCAACATTTTTAATTCCAAAACAAAAAAAGAAACACCCTTGAACATGGACTACAATTCAGACAGTTCTGATATTGCATCCGTAAAAGCGGCAGTTGCTAACTGGCTTAGCACTACGAATTATAAAACTGCATGGTCTGTTCTCGAAGGTAAAAGTGCAACAGATATGGCAACATTATTCCAATTGTTTACTTCTTCATAATAGTCCTGTTTATAATTTGGACTAATTATTTAGTTCAAAATGACAGATTCAAACACTGTTTTCGTAAAGTTATATAATTTCTAAATTATACATTTTGATAATCAGTGTTCTTTATTCCGACATCAAAAAATTATGTAAAAAACCTCAGGTGTTTCCTGAGGTTTTTTGTAATTTTTATTATTTTATTATTATCCTTGTGCTGTAGCAGAACTATAATTATATGCAGCGATAAGACCTGATAAATCAGTTGACTCTTTCGCATTTTGAAATGCATCAAATGCAGATGTTTTACCCGTATCATTTGCTCCACTACTTAACCACGTTGCAACGGCTTGTGCTATACCAGCGTAATTAGAATCAAATGTTTCATCTTGAACTCCGCCAAAATAGAAGTTTTCTATTCTGCCGTTTCCAAATATATCTACAGAAGAAGATTCAAATGTTTTACCTGCACTATAGAAACTGTCCATATAAACGTATCCGTTTGCATTTTCGCCACTTGCAATCGATTTTATTACAGAATTTGTATTTTCATCAGAATATACAAGATACAAACCTGTATTGCTTGTTGTCATTGCTTTATTAGAACCGTCAATAGCAACATCAAAGAATAATCTTGTCTTTGATTTGTCAACATTCATATACAACCTGTCATCCGTACTAACAACATTTGTTTTTTCTTCCATAACATCGTCAATATTTACATCAGGGTCTAACAAATCCTCAACACCATATCCTTCTTTAAATCCTTTTTTAGTCAAACCTTGAACGTTATCCAAGATGGACAAATTAGAATTTGCACCAAAGTTTGAAACAGTATAATGTGTATTTCCTTCTTCTGAAATATATCTGTCGTTTCCGCCTGTATATGTTATTTTATCGACTCTTGATAAGTATGATATATCAGATTTACTATCATTTTCTATAAAGCATACAACATCGTCTTTTTTACTTGTAGTTATTGTTGAGCCCTTTGTATTTAATGATAATAACAAATTATTTATCTTATCATGCCCGCCTTTTGTTTTTGTACTTGTATCGGCAACTGTTGCTTTTTTAGCATTTGTCCCGCTAACTCTGTATGTTTTATCTTCAATATTAAGAGTAAGATTTTGAGATTTCTTAGTTTTTGAATTATATAAAGAAGAAAATCCGACACCATGTTTTGCATTATCAGAATCTGCCTCATAATAAATTGAAAAATCATACATTATAGGATTACTTTCATTTTCCTCTAAAGAAAAATACATATCAGAAAGTTTAGCAGCAGTATCAGATTCCGTTCTATCAACAAAATTGATATTAGTACTTCCGCCTTGAGAAAAAATCAAATCTACCCCATAGTTTTTACCTTCAACATAGACGGTATCATTTCCTTTACCTGTTTCTATTCGGTCATTACCCAAACCGCCATAGATTTTATCGTTTCCTGCGCCGCCATGGATTGTATCATCACCGAAGCCACCGTATATTGTATCGTTTCCTGCATCGCCGAACAATCTTTCATCTCCATTACCGCCTATGATTACATCATTACCTTTTCCGCCATAAATGGCATTTCTGCCCAAACCGCCATAGATATAATCATTTCCGGCTCCGCCATAGATTAAATCTGCACCGTTTCCGCCAAATATTATATCGTTTCCTGCATCTCCGTATAAAGTATTTGAACCAAACATATTATTATCACTATCTGCATCTTTTACATAAGAAACCTTTGAAATTCTGATTTTATCATTTTCGCTAAGGTATTCATAAATGCTGCTAATATCATTTTCTCCTACACCGTTACCAAAGATAATATCATTACCTTTTCCGCCGTAGATTTTGTCATCTCCTGCTCCGCCATACAAAGTATCATTTCCTGCCATACCTTTTATAGTGTTCTTAAAACTATTTCCATATATGATATTTGCATATTTATTACCTGTAGCATTGAGATTAAAATTCTTAGATAAAATCGGCTCTGTTGTAATTGTTATGAATATACCTTTTTGAGTTTTTTGTACTTGTGTTACATTCCCATTTTCATCTGTCACATCTTCTTCAAGCGAAGAAAGTGTTTTATTTTCTTCATCATCTTTTTCACCATATACATAATCGTACAACGCTGCTTTTTTGAAATCTTCAAGAGATATAAATCTTGTCATCCAAGCACCCGAATCGTGGATATAAAACCCAACCGGAATCGTTGTTTCTGTCGGATGTTCGATATCATAAACTACTCCTGTTATAGCAATAGCGTGATCTATTTTTGTTTTTCCGCTTTCAGAATCTGTTTCATTCCAGAATTTTTCTGAACATACTCCCAATACTGCTCCATGACCTTGACTTATTTTATATGCGAGTTCACACAAATTTGCATCTGCAGTACCATATTGAGTAACATTTGTACTATTATGTGCATTAGTCAAAAAGTATGATTCAGACTCTATCCCATACAATGCCAACATATCTCTGTAGTCATCAGGAAGTGTTCCGCCATCTCCGAAATCTAATTTTCCGATAGTACCTTCATCTTGGACTAAACCTAAATTCAGCATTTTGTTTAAGAAACTCTTTTCAACAGATTTTTGATCCGAAAGGTTTGATTTCATATTAATAATACCTGCTCTTGCAAGAGTATTAAGAGTTGATTCAACTCCGCAATTGTTATAATTTTGTCTGTTATTCAATATTGACTTTTCCGGAGCACCAAAAATATAATATTGTTTTGATTCTGTACCATCTTTTTCTTCAATTACAGATGTATCAATTATCATTTGTTCCTTAACTTTTTCAAAAGATGTATAAAGTTTTTTAAGCAATTTATCAATCTGAGCAACTTGAGCATCATATAATATTTTAGCCTCTTCATCCAAAGTAGTAGGATCAATTGATGCAAGTTGTGAAATAATTTTTGCTGTCTTGCTATCCAGTTCTGTATTTATTTCTATCATAGTTGAATTATTTGCTGCATCACTTTTTATTTCAGTCCCTGATATCATTATATAATCTGTTGAATCAAGCAATCTTATATTGCGGTCGGTTGATGTCGCAGTAGTTGATACCACGGTTGTTTTAAAGTTATTTCCATAGGAATCTTGCGTATAGTAAAAATTCAACTTATCATTTCTTGTTGTTTTTGTCCCCTTTGTTTTTTTTAGCCATAATCATCTCCTATATAAATATTATAAATACTTTATTTAAAACTCTATGAAAAATTAGAAATTTCGCTTGTTGAATCAGATAATTCTTCTAATAACTCGGGCATAACAGTAGTATAATATGCTACGGGTTGAACAGATGTTACGGTATTTGAAACGCTTTCCCAAAGTTCTGTAAAAACAGTTACATCTTTAAATTTTTTATATCTGTGAGGTGCCGTTGCGGCTTCTACTTCAAGAGGATTCAAACTTTTAATAACAGTTGCTTTTACAGGTTTTATTTCTGTTTGTTTTAAATTTTTAGATTCTTTTATTGCGTTATTATCTTCTTTATATCCTTTTGGCTTTCTTAGTTTTACCATTGCATCAAAATCAGGCGTTAAACTAAGTTCTAAATGAAATCTGCCGCATTTACTAACTTCTTCATATTTATTACGCATTAATGGAAATCCCCAGCATATTCTCAAAGATGCACTTCCCGGCAAAGAAAATCTAAACCCGAATCCCATACTGACTAAAACATCATCGGAATTATAACAAGGAGCATCAATTCCACTCCCTTTGTACGGGAATACATAAGCATGATCAATAAATCCAAACATTTTCACAAAACTTCCTAAAAACGGAATTTCTTTAGTTTTATCCCTGCTTTTTATTGTTCTCGGAAGTATAGGAAACATAATTTCTCCGCTCAACATATACCCTGAACGTCCTATTAACAACCCTTCCGAATATCCTCTGACAGTCGCAACCCCGCCTGCTACATATTGATCAATATAAGGAACAAGGTTCTTAGGTATGATTTGATAATTACCTCTTACAGTCCCAACAACACCATGCCCAAAATCATGTATTCTTAACAATCCGCCTTCTAACTTTAAATAATTAGATTGTTTTTGAAATATTGGAAACGCATAAGATACGGATTGGTTCAAATACCATATACCTCGTTTACTATCATATCTGAAATTTAATCCGGTTTGAGCATAAGATATCTTATCCGTATACAAATCAAATCCGTCAAAACGAGTAGTCGCTTGTTTGTATCCGACAGAAGTTATACTTGACAATTCCATCCACGGTTTTCTGACAATAGGCTGATTAAAATAAACCGCATAGTTATGCGAACGGCTTTTAATATTAAACATTTTATACGGCCCGTGAGCAACTTTCGAAAAACTTGAGGAATAACTGAAACCTATTCTACCGTCTTTTTTGTTTACAGGAAAACTATAATCTGCAAACGGTGTAACAGAATTTTTGTTTGCATAAGCACCAAGAGTTAATTTATCACGGTAACCAAACAGACTGTCATCCTGCAACATTAAACCCGCTCTATATTTTCCGATTGTAGATCTTCCGGCATTATCCAACAGTGCTGTTAAATGGAACGGTAAACGTTCATGAGCGTATATGTTAACATCCGTAGTTTCGTTTTCTTCGCCCTTTGTTAAATCCCCTGTTAACTGGATTGTATCATTGTACCTGTTAAAATTTAAAATCTTTTCTTCCAAACATCTGATATCAAATAGTTCACCGTTTTTTATATCTAATTGATTTTCAATATATTTTGTTTTAGTCCATTTATTATCGTAAATGCACACTTTACCAAACTTGCCTTCTAACAGTTCGATATTTATTACTCCGTTTTCTATCGTTTGCTCCGGGATGTATGCCCTTGCCGTAACAAAACCCTTTTGAAGATATAATCTGTTTAAATCTTTTACAATACCTTGAAGTTGGTCAAATGTAACGTTTGTTCCTATATAATCTTCCAATACCGCTTGTATTTCATCTTGTGTTAATATTTGACTCGGCGATACTCGTATATTTTCTGTATAAACCCCTTTGGTTGCACATTCTTCAGGTTTTGCTTTTATTATATTTTTTTTCTCTTTTTTTTGTTTTTGTTGGATTTCTTCTTTTTGTTTTCTGTTTCTTTTATAATTTTTAAAATCTTTTGTAACCTGTTCTTCTATCATTTTATTTTTTAAAGTTTCAATATCGTGAGTGTTTATTGAACCTGTTTGCGGAATAACATTATAAATATCAGGTGCAGAAAATACGGTTCCTTGCACCATAACGCTTGCAACGATTAATGATAGAATTTTTCTTTTCATACTTCTAAGCCTGAAATAATTCTAACATAAAAATTTTTAACAGACTAAATTTTACAATTTAATAAAAAACATTAATATTATCTGAAACTATATGTCCGATTCTGACGCAGGATTTTTTTATAATGAATTTATGATGAATAATTAATTAAACTTTCCTCCAAATATTTTTTATATTCATCTCGTAACTCCACAGGGGCAAGGATTTTACATCCTGAGCCCCATTTAAATACATGCCAGATAATCTCTTTATTACCGCTCGCTTTGAATTTCACAGTCAAACTACCGTCTTTTTCCTTTTTTATTTTTTGTGTCGGATGAAAATTGAATTGGCTTGCTTCTGTTGCTAATTCAGGAGAAAAAGAAAGTTTTACATTGAGAATTTTACCGTGATAAACACCAAAGGATTTGTTGGTATATTCTTGAAGATCAAAATCCCCTCTATCAAAAGTTTTATCCGTCAGTTTCATATCTTCAAACTTATGCAAAAGATAATTATAAATCTCTTTTCCTTTTTTCTTCTCTCTTGCAATTAAATATATTTTAGAACCATAAATCATTCCTAAAGGCTCTATCAATCTCTTTTTCCCGTGGTATATTCCCTCTACCATTTTTGAATGTTGAACTGCATCACGTATTATCTGTAATGAATCAAGGCTGATTTTATACTGAGGCATTTGACGAACGGCATAACCTTCTGTTTGCATGAATAACTCAACATTATCCTCTATTTTATTAATGTTTTTTTTGTTCAAACTTTTCATTTTTTCAACTGTTTTAGAAAGTTCTTCTTTTAATTCTTTATTAGTTGTCCTGCGTTGATACTGCTCTATATTAACTAATTCTTTCGGAGAAAAACTAATCAAATTAGCAATAGAATAATTAATAAATCCCCAGTGCTTTTGATTGTCCTCAGTTTCAATCTCGTCTACTTGAGGGAAAATGCAAATCAAACTATCACGCATCCGCTCTGCTGTTCTGCGTGAAACATTATACCTTTGTGCAATCTCTGAAATTGTAACCCCTTGAATACGAGAGGACATAAAGATTGCTAAATCTAATATATCCGAAATACGAGAGTATCTGGGTTTTTCTTCCATAACCGTACCACCCTTAATATTTCTAAAATTGTTCTAAGAAACGCTTATCATTATTAAAGAACAATCTGATATCATCAATAGCATACTTTAACATAGCAAGCCTTTCGACGCCCATACCAAAAGCAAAACCGGTATAAACATCAGGATCTATTCCGACACCTTTGAGTACATTAACATCAACCATGCCTGCTCCTAAAACTTCCAGCCAGCCTGTTCCGCTGCATGTACGACAACCTTTACCTTCACACATTATACATTGAACGTCAATTTCAACAGACGGTTCCGTGAACGGAAAGAAACTGCTTCTGAATCTTGTTGGTCTTGCAGAGCCAAAATATGAACGAATAAATTCGTTTAATACTCCCTTTAAATCTCCAAAGGTTATATTTTTATCAACATACAAACCTTCTATTTGATGGAAAAAGTTATTTTTTCTTGCATTAAGGGTTTCATTTCTATATACTCTACCCGGAGCAATAATCTTTATAGGAGGTTTCATAGATTCCATGGCACGAATTTGTGCATTTGAAGTTTGACTTCTCAAAACCGTAAACGGTGCAAGTTTTGTATAGAATGTGTCTTGAACATCTCTTGCAGGGTGGTCTTGAGGAACATTTAACATATCAAAATTAAAATATTCAGTTTCTACTTCAGGTGCATTTTCTGTCGGTATCAACGAAAAACCTAAATTTTGAAAAATTGATACTATTTCATCTGTTGTGGATGTCAAAGGATGAACTTTTCCTCTCGGGATATATTTTCCCGGAAGTGTTATATCAATCTTTTCTTCCTGTAATTTTGCATCTAATTCTTTTCTGTAAAATTGTTTATACTTCTCAGCAATTGCTGTTTCTAATTTTTCTGTTATTTCATTTGCAAGAGAACCGACAATCTTTTTTTCTTCAATAGATAAATCTTTTAACCCTTTCTTTATAGAATTAAATTCTCCTTTTCTACTAAGATACTTAAGTTTTATCTCATCTAAATCCGCACTCGAAACAGCCTTTTCAATATCAGCGTTTGCCAATTCATATATATTTTTCAATTTTTCTTGCATGCTTATCACCCTATTTTCTATAATCTATTAATATTATAAATTGAACATAAAAAATTGGGGATATAATTTAACCCTGAGTTAATAAATATTATTAGAATATTACAAATATATAGTTATATTTTGGTTATACCTTTTGAGTTAAAACTTTAATCAAATCTTTATCAGACATTTCCTTGCCCCAACTGCCGTCATAAACTTGCGTTACAAACTCAAGTTCTCCTGTCTGTGGATTTTTCTTATAAACAGTTTTAGGGTGTCCAGGCTGGATTACAAATTCGCCGTCTTTTTTCGTTTTTACCGTTCTTGGAGCAAGCGGATCCGTCGGGGTTTTTGCCTCATCTTTTTTGAAATGTTCAACAAGTTTTTGCACACCCTTTCCTGCCAGTGCACCCAAACCTGTAAATATAGCAATTCCTGCGACCAGCCCAAAACCTTTTGAAAACTTTGCCATGTTCTTTGATGCACCCGACTCAACCATTTGTTTACAATATTCATCCAATGCACTACGTCTTAAATATCCGTTAACAACTCCCGCTGCCAAACCTACTCCCGCTCCTACTTTTGTTCCTAAATTAGAATTTTTCTTTGTTGCTGCCTGTTGTACAGATACTCTCGAATTTACTGACTCAACCATTTTCATACCCCCAATAATAACTACACACTCATATAACGTTTTTAGAAAAAATTTGCTATTTATTAAATATTATTTACAAAATGTGGGAACCGTAATTTATACAATTCCCACATTTCCCTCTCTTGTTTTATAAAAGTTAATATCTTTCATTATGATGTTTGTTTTCCAATGACAACTTGTCATTTATAGACATAACAAGATAAATCAAGAAGAACACAAAGATAAAACTAACCAATCCTGCCCATAAAACGCCTAAGCCTGCCCATAATCCTTGTGCCATCATTACTCGAATTGTAGAAACTGCCAATCCGATTAATGTCACTATAGCCATAATGTCTACAAAAATACCACCAAATTTTACAATAAAATTTTTCATAATTTTTCCCTTTATTAATCTAACCTCTTACATTCTAATTTCATCCGAAAATAAAACAATTAGTAACTCGGGCAAAAAAATAATATTGTTTATACTTTCTTCATATTTTATGTTTCAACTTTATTATTAATTATTAATATAACAAGTTTTGTAAAATTTTTTATTATAAAATAGCAATAATTATGAGGATTTAACGTTATTATTAATATAGAAAATGTGGAGGTAAGTTTATGTGTGACGGAATGGCAATGAGCATGCACAATCAAGCAATGCAGATACATAACCAAACGATGATGGATTTTCAAAACCAAATAAACTTACAAAACCACTTGGATTTTGTCAATCAGTCAATGATGAATCATCAACATGCTATTGAAGGGATGAATAGCAAACCCGGAATAGGGCTTGTTATGTTGGCAGATTCTATAAAATCTAAATTTGCATCAAAATGTAATCCTAAAACAGATGTAATCGCACTGCAAAAAAAGAACTAATCCGTTTTAAATAATGCTTTGTTGAAGTCTTGCAGAACGATTTTCGCTCAATAAGTTCTTGAGTTTCATAATCGCCTGTGCGTGAATTTGACAAACACGAGATTCGGAAATATTAACGGTTTCCCCGATTTCTTTGAAAGTCATGTTCTCATGGTAATAAAGAACCATTATCATACGTTCACGTTCAGGTAAGCGTTTCAAAGCACCTTCTAATTGGTTCTTAATATTCTTTTCTTCATATTCTTCGTGAGGTGCTTTGTGTGTGGAGTCTTGAATAGTATCAATTACTTCAAGACTATCCTCTCCTGAACCTTTTTTATCGTAAATGGATGTTATCGTTGTATCATCAGCAAGGATTTGATCCACTTTCTCAGTTTCCATTCCCAATAATTCAGCAACTTCCGAGTTAGTGGCAGGTCTGCCGAATTGTTTTTTGAGTTGTTCCTGTGCTTCTTTCACATCACGGATTTTACGTCTTACACTTCTTGGCAAGAAATCTTGTGTACGGATTTTATCAATAATATTTCCTCTGATTCTAACGAGTGCATATGTTTCGAATCTCGCACCATTTCGAGGAGTATACTTTTCTACCGCATCAATTAAACCCTCTATACCGTAACTGGAGATATCTTCAAACGTAAATGTCGGAGGCAATGCAACCTTTACACGACCCACAACGTATCTTGTAAGATATATATATTGTACAATAAGTGTATCACGCAATTGTTTATTATCGTGATCCGCTAAATACGCCTCCCAAACTTTTACGATTTCTTCGTCTGAAAGTCGTTTTATATTATTGTAACTGCTAAAATTATTCTCGCTCTCCATCCCGCTACCTATATAAGTGTTTACATTCTTATTATATAGATTTCAGAAATGTTTTTATCGTGTATATGTATGAACTTATGAAAATTTCCTAAAGTATGTATATGATGCGTTCGTTTTTAACATGGGGTTATATGTTAAAACTTTTGCGTGAACCTTCCTCATGGTATACTCCGCCACCGCAAACTATCTCAATAACCTTTAATACAAATTCTTTTGCTGAGTCTTGAGAGTTTAAGAAAAATTCTCTGTTGGATAAATGTTTGATTTTAAAAATAGAATTTTGCATTTTGTCAGCCGGAATATATAAAGATGCTATTTCATTATCAAGTAATCGTTTCATGCATTCGCTTTTATCATCCGTGCCTTTCATGATGTCATTGTAATTCCCTTTGATAGCCATGATTCTTCCGCAAAATAAAGGTGGTTGCTGTTCTCGATACAATGCTTGAGGCTCAAAGTTGCATCTTGTCGTAAGGCTGATTGTATGCCACAAAATGTTTATTGTTACAATTGTTTTCTGCGGATCATAATCCACATATATATTCTGGGTTGTTATTCCTCTTGAGGAGAAAGATTTTTTTAATGAGTCAACTATCGATTTTAAATCTTGAATTATTTCTCCAAATACTTCCGCTGTATTGATAGTAGCATTTTGATAGTCTAAAAATTGCTTATACATATGCGTGGACACTAACCCTACACGCTCCTGTATAAGTGCATCACGTCTAAAATTTAGTTCAGTATTGTCGAAACTTTCGTATCCGCTTGTCACGTTTTCTCTCCTACATGAATTTTATAACTAACCATGCCTTTATGTAAAGAACTATAGAGTATTTCTTTACATTATATTTTAAATAATAATTCTATTTTCTAACAACATTTTACACGTTATTGAAAATATGTCCATTATCACAGTCGATTATTTATCAGTTGATATCAATAACGCTGACACCATCGCCGCCTTCGGTATTTTCTCCGGAACGATATTTAGCGACATAAGGAGAAGTTGACAGAAAATCCCTAACCGCTGATTTTAATGCACCTGTCCCATGACCATGAATTATAAATACAGGAGTTAAATTAACAAGACTTGCTTTATCAAGGTATGCTTCCAATTCATCAAGGGCTTCTTCTACTCTAAAACCTCTTAAATCCAAAGTGTTTGACATAGCATATCGCTTGAGTTCAAAATTTGTTGATGGCTTAATTGGTTTTTTTATTGTAGGTTTTATTAAAGATTTGTTATACATCGCCAGTTTATTTTGTTTTATTTTTGTTTTAATATTCCCCATTTGAACAAAAACATTTTTATTTTTATCAGGCAAAGACAAAAGTTCTACTTCTTGGTTCAATTCTTTTACAATAAAAATGTCATGAACTTTAACGGTATTCCAATCTATTTCTTCGTATTTTTCACTTTCTTCGAGTTCGCTTAATTCTCCTCTAAATTTGTGTTCAAGATTAGCCAGTCTTAAATATGATCGTCTTGCAATTTTTTCCGATTGATTTTTTCTTAATTCATCAAGGATTTCTTTTATTTCTGCTTTAACAGAATCCAGTTCACTATCAAATCTGTTTTTGATATGTTTTATAGTTTTGTTTTTAGTTTTTTTGAGTTCAGACACTTCTTTTTCATATTTCTTTTTCAGACTTATTGCTTCTGCATTTGTTTCTTCTGCACTTTGCAAATTTTTTGTTAATTGCTGATGAGTATCCTGAAGTTTCTCAACAACTTCAAGCGAAGTATCTTTCTTGTTATAGAGTATATCTTGTGCTTGTTTTATCATGCTTTTATCTAACCCGAGATTAGCGGAAACAGAAATAGCATTACTCATTCCGGGAATACCGATAATAAGATTATAAGTCGGAGAAAGTGTTTCTGTGTCAAATTCAACACAAGCATTTTTAAAATAATTATCCGTATATTCCAACGCTTTTAATTCCCCATAATGAGTTGTAATAACAGACTGTGCAGAGAGTTTTTTCAAACGTTTAAGAATAACTTCTGCAAGTACCGCACCCTCTACAGGGTCTGTTCCTGCACATAATTCATCGAGCAAGACAAATGTATCTGAACTCGATAAGTTTAAAATATCAATTATATTTGTCATGTGAGATGAAAACGTAGACAGATTTTGAAGAATATTTTGATCATCTCCGATATCCGCAAAAACATTTTTATACGGATATATATGTGCCTCTGCACACGGAAGAAACATCCCTGACTTTGTCATAAGAAGAAACAACCCGATTGTTTTTAATGCTACGGTTTTACCTCCTGTATTTGAACCGGTTATTAAAACGGAATGATAATCTTTTCCTATTTCAAAATCATTTTCAACTAATTTTTCTACTCGCCCGATTAATAACGGATGCCGCATTCTTTCAATTTTAACAATTTTCTTATCTTCCAGTATCGGTTCAATTGAATGCGTTTTAACGGCATATCTCGCTTTTGCAAAATGAAAATCAATTTCTCCCAGTAATTTTATTGTTAATTTAATATCCTCAATATTTGTTTTTATATTTTTACTGAGGGTTATCAATATATTAATAATTTCTCCGTGAATTTTTGACTTAACCTCTCTGATTTTGTTATTCAACGGAATAACTTGAGAAGGTTCGATATAAAAGGTTTTGTTTGTTGCAGATACATCGTGAACAATCCCTTGGATTTTATTTTTCGACGGGGCTTTTACTTGAAAAACAACCCTATCATCTCTAACAGTATAAATTTGCTCTTGCAGGTGTTTATTAAAATCCGGAGTATTTAAGAGTTTTGTTACGGTTTCTTTAAGAGAAGATTCTGTTTCTTTCAGAGAAGAAAATAACCCGCTAAGTGTTTGTGTAGCATCATGCCTTACATTATAGTTATCGTCAAATGTATTATTAATATTATCTTCTAATTCTTTATTAGTATAAAGTTTTTGTCCGATATTAAACAATAAAGAATCCTGAGGAGTATTATCTCTTAAAAAACTTTTAACAAGTCTTGAACTTCTAAGAGTTTTTGAAAAATCAATTATTTCATCTTCCGAAAAATATTCAGGGCGAAGATCAATTGTATCAATATTTACAACATATTCAAGAGGAATATCTAACGCATTATCAAGAACAGCAACGGCTTCTTTTGTATAATTTAACATTGTCTGTATTTCAGAAACCTCTTTCATCGGGAGTAAATCAAGACACAATCGTTTTGAATAATCACAACGTGCGAAGATAGAAAGTTCTTTCAGAACTTTATTGTATTCCAAAGATTTTAATGTTTTTTGATATGCACCACCCATAGATAGAATATTACAGTAAGCAAATATAGATTGCAAATAAGGATTAATTTATGCTAAGATTTTATTGAGAATAGTATAAAGGAAAACGAAATGAAAAAGATTATATTTACGGTTTTATTAATGTTTATGTGTAATATTGGTGCAATAGCGGCAGAGAATTGGGATTCAGCAGCGGCTTTAAACAGAGTAAACACAATAGGTACTAAACTTGTTAAATCAAACGGAATAGGTCAGGCAATTACGTTTAAAGTGTCCGACCAAGCAGATGTGAATGCATATGCAAATATAAATAAAGAAGTATATGTCTATAGAGGTTTGTTGGAATATGTTGCAAACGATGAGGAACTGGCAGCAGTAATATCACACGAATTAGGGCATATTTTAAACGGACACTGTGCAAAACAAGGTGTTCTTAATACCGGAGTAAATGTGTTGGCAAATGCAACTGCTCGAGTGTGTGGAAATACAGTTGCCGCTGTCGGACAACAATTAGCATCTTCCAAATTAAGCAGAAAAGATGAATTTGAAGCGGATATCACAGGGGTGGATATTATGACAAAGGCAGGTTATAATCCGTTGGCTATGATTTCTGTTCTTAATAAGATATGCGGTAATTATATTGATATTTTACAATCACACCCATCAGGCGAAAAAAGATTGCTTAACATATATAATTATGTTGAATACAACTATCCTGCAAAATTGAAAACAGGTTTCAATACTGAATCATATCAGAAAGCACTTGTTATGCTGAATCCTACAGTTGAAAAACGCAGAGCAAGTGAAAAACTAACAAAAAAATACGAAAAAGAACAAAAGAAACTATTAGCAAAAAAAGAAAAAAGAATGCAAAAAGTTGCAAGACAATCAACCATTTGGGATGGTTATTACTCAACTCTAAGACTTATGGCACAATAAATCAATTAGCACTTATCGGTCGTGTAAGATTTAATAAATCATAATTGTAAATGCTATTTGTAGCAGTTCTTTGGAGTTCTTCATTTCTGGCATCGACAGTAGCGGTAATTCTTTTTGAAGTTGCTTTCATTGGGATAATGCAATCATTTGGTTCATCAAATTGACCAATAAGATAATTGTTATCTCCCTTTTTAACTATTTTTTGTTGTGATTCAGAAATTGGTTTGAAACCCATGGCTTCATAAAAATATTTTGCACATGATTTTTCAGGAACTTCTGAGCGTACATATACGCTTTTAAATCCGTCAGTTTTCAGACTATTAAAAAATTCCGTTACAAGTGCTTTACCTACCCCTTTTACGTCTTTATTCCAAGTTGCAAGCCAATCCAGTTCTGTTTCATCTTTTGCGTGGTTTTTACGACTGGAATAATGAACTCTTCTGGCTTTATCCGATTTAGGCACGTTGCCTATCAATATTCCGCAAGGTTCATTATTGGATAATGCTAATAAAATGCTTGATTTATCTTCAGGAGATTTTTTTCCTGTTAACAATTCCGCACAAGCATTAAATGCTTCTTCCATAACTTGTTTTCTTGATTCATCTTGAACATCATGTTTTTTCATAAGTTCAGGCAATTTTTCAGTTACGTATTTAATATAATCAACATCATACTTATTCAGTTTCATTATCTGAATTTTGTCTTTTAAAACTCTATAATTAGCACTGCGAACTGCTGTGAATTGCGGTGCATTGTTATATTGTTGATTGTTTAATGATGCAGAAATTTTCATAATAATTTAACTTAACACACACTGATATTAGATATAACGTATTTTTTATAAAAAATTTGCTGAAATTAAAATAAATATTAATATTGATTTACAATTAAGTCAGATAATTCAATTAGAAATGCCCTACCGAATAATACTCATCAACCCATTTTCAGTTCTTACTTTGTTAAGATAAAAGTTCCCCATTGGTTATTACAAAGTCAAAAGGGTTGCCAATAAAAAAAACATTAAAGCACTTCTCATATTTCAAACAGATTAACAAAGTGAAACCTGCTATGCCAAACCTACAATTTTGAAGATTTTTTGATGCATAAATCAAACAAATTTACTCATCTAAATATTTACCCCTAAATATTTACCCTTACTAAACTATAATCTTTTATCAACTCTTATATCATAACCTAATATGTCTGCTATCAGTACAACTTCATTATATGTAATTGTCCCCCGATTTAATTTTCTGGAAAGTCCTGATGGTGCATTATTTTTACCTGTCTTTTCTGATAACATCACAACAAGTTCTTTTTGAGTAATTCCCTCTTTTGTTAAAAGTAACTGTACTAATTCTTTTGCATTCAATATCATAGTTAAAATTATACAAATTTGATATTATATTGACAAATTTGATAATTAATGATAATTTTAATATCATATATGTTATTTTATTATTAAAAACGACAATAAAAATGTATAAAAACTTTACAAAAGGACTAAAAATGAAAAATAATCGAAATTTAAAATATTTAACAAAAAATACATATAGTAAATTATATATGACACTTGAACTATTAGAAATAATTGATACTCTTATTGATGGGGATAGAAAACTTTACCAATTAGTACAAATAATTATAGGAAATACAAAATATGCAATCAAAAATACAGATATCATAATGAAATTAATCTCAGATTAACCGCAAAAAAAAAAGCATTGTATATAAAAGAAGGTGCGAAATATTATAAGTGTAATCTGTGCATTTCTGACGATTTAGAAACTATTGGATTATAAGAAAATTAGTCTATTTTTGTAATATTTCTACTTTACGGATATAAATTTTACTAATGAATATTTAACCCCTTGTTTAAACAATTTTAAATTATATTTTTCTGACAGTTCGTTATAATCCTTATTTTTGATTATTGCCCTGGAATTATAGTTAAATATTTTATCCGAAACGTTGAGTAAGTCGTTATCTATCGAGATATAGTGTACATTTTTGCCATAATAAAGAACTGAGTATTTTACGGCATTATTAACAACAAAAATATCGTAATTCAGGACTTTTCCCTGTTTTGAAAAATCTATCAAATCTTTTTGACCAAATGAATAATCAATATTATAAAATTGTTTGGTAAAAAAGGTTGCAAAAATAGCGATAAAAGCAATATAAGTTATGAATACCCAAGTGTATTTTTTCTTTGCTGTAAATATTAACATTGAGACTGCTATTAAAAAGAAAATGGAAATAGTAAACCATTTTACTCCTTGTATAGACAGATATATTTGTTCCGGAAGAAAATATTGGGAAAACATTGCTATTAACGAAATCAACAAAAACAAACCACCTAAAATATATGATGAGATATTTATAGATTTAACGAATTTATTTTCACAAATATATCCGACAGCGATATATCCGATAATATATGCCAAAAACATATAAGCAGGTAATATATAAGTAATTAATTTAGTTTTTGATGATGTAAAGAACAAAAATGTAAATGCAAAAGCGATTATATTAAACCATAAGAATTTTTGAGTATTTGTGAGATTAGAAAAATCTGTCTTTTTAAAATGTACTATTTTACCAATAAGCACCCCGACTAAAGGGAAAATATATGGAATAATCCCCCATAAAAGTACAACTATATAATAATAAAACGGTCTTGCTCTGTTAATTTCATTTGCTGATAAAAATCTGCTTATATGGTGTTTCATAATGTATTCGTTAAAAAACATAGGATTATATTGGTTTAGCATAATAATATGCCACGGTAAAACTATAAGTAAAAATAAAATAATCCCGGGTATTATATTCACAGGTTTAAAACATTGTTTAAAGGTTCTGTTGAATAGGGTTACAAAAAACATTACTCCAAACGGGATAACAAATCCCGGAATTCCTTTCGCTAAGACTGCAAGACCGGAAAAAATATAGAATAACCACCAAAAATATTTTTTGTTTTTATCCTGAATAAACTGGGTTAAAAATCCACATAAAACGGATAGTCCGATAAGTGATGTGACAACAATATCAAGAATTGCGTATCGTGCAAGCATTGTAAATTCTAACGAAGTTGATAAGACCAAAGCAGAAATCAGCCCGAACCTGATAGATACAATTTTTTTTCCGGTAAAATATACCCCAAAGGTTAAAAGTAGTGCATATAACGCACAAGGAAATCGAGCCGTAAATTCGTTAATATGTCCAAAAACTCCAAAGGATAAACATTCACTCCAAAAATATAACGGTGGCTTTTCAAAGAAATATTCACCATTCAAATAGAGTGTTAAATAATCTTTTGAAAGAAACATGTGTTTTGCAATAGAAACATAACGTGTTTCATCAACGTCCATAAACGGATAACTCCCTATACCGCAAAAATAAACGCAGATTCCTACTATCAATATAATTAAAATAGATATAATATTTCTATGTTTTGTTATAAAATTTCCCATAATTCTTTTATCTACTAAAGATTCCTATATCTTTCTTTTTTATATTATTACCCGATAAGTATTATCAATATGCTTTACATCAATTAACACCTGATTATTGTATTAATTCTTAATTCCTATTAAATGAACCTGATTAAAAATCTTTTTATCAAATTTAAGTTTAGCATAAATCTATAATTTGGACTGAATTATTACAAAATTAAAATATTTTTTATAATAATTGTCCCTTAAGATTGTAGGTTAGGGTAAAAACCCCAACCGTAAAAAAATAAATAAGTTTTGATGCAGAACGCAAAAGCGGACTTTTGAGTATTCAAAAGTCCGCTTTGCATTTATTTTGTTGGGTTTCATCCAACCTACTTTATACTATATTATTTACCCCAAACATTTAGCCCTTTCTTCGTCAGAAACGCCCTTGATAGTAAGGTTTACTCTGCCACGTTCGTCGATTTTGATAATCTTAACGACAACTTCATCGCCAATATTTACGTGTGGTTCAATAGAGTCAATTCTTTCGTGACAGATTTGAGAGATATGTACCATACCGTCTTTTCCGCCGCCGAGTTCTACAAACGCACCGATAGGAATAATTCTAACTACTTTACCTTTCAAAACCATTCCAACCTCAGGCTTGAATGTGATATCCTTAATCATCTTAATAGCGATTTGAGCACCTTCTTGATCGTTAGAAGTGATTGTTACAACACCACTATCTTGGATATCAATTTCAGCACCTGATGCGTCAATGATTTCTCTAATTTGTTTACCACCAGGTCCGATAACTGCTCCTATATCTTCTGTTGGGATAGTCAAAGTAGTTATGCTTGGTGCATAAGGTGACATAGGTCCTGGTTCGGTAATTGCTTTTCTCATTTCGCCTAAGATGTGAAGCCTGCCTTCTTTTGCTTGGAATAAAGCACGTCTTAAGGTTTCGTTAGGAATACCTTTAGCCTTCATATCCATTTGAAGAGCGGTGATACCATCATCATTACCTGTAACTTTGAAGTCCATATCGCCTAAGAAGTCTTCAATACCTTG
>CACXGY010000059.1 GCA_902767275.1 uncultured bacterium
ACACTTAGTTATTGTTGGGTTTCACCCAACCTACTTTTTTAATATTCTCATATTCTCTGTTCTTTCTTAAACTACTCAAAAAGTGACCTTTCTTGCACTTTTTACTCATTTTTGCACTATTCTTGCATCCTATTACATATTATTGCACCCATAAGTTGTTGTCGGGTTGAAACCCGACCTTTTTATTATCCATTTTTTTGGTCAAATCAAAAGTCTACCATACAAATTGATAAAATCAGTAAAATGTACAGTACAACTAAGCCCTCCTCCAAACAGATGAAATATAAAAAAAATTTTTTACAAAAATTTTGACTTTGCCGTAAACATCATTATATAGATAGTGTGAAAGTATAGGTCGGGAAAATGGTAGTTTCTTACACAAACAATTACGGATATACAGATGCATACGCAAAGCAACAAGTAGGTAACTTTGCAACAAATGCTGACGGCGGCGGAAATGGCGGCGGCGGAGCATTTTTTAAAATGTTTGAAGAGCGTGAGGCAGAAGAAATAAAAAACGAAAAAGAGTCATCTTCTGCCGCAGGCTCTGCTAATCCTTTAGATGATTTATACAATATGAACCAAGGATATTATGCAAGTCCGAATGTCTTAAAAGACTACATCGACAATTCTTTACTAATCAACACGGAACAAGTGGCTTGTTCAAATATTACTCAGCATTTAGCATTAAAAAATACCGTCAAAGAATCCTTACAATTCTTGAATTTACAGGCCGCTAAAAGTATGGTTGCATCTAAAAAACGACCGACTAAGTATCAATCATCACCAAAAATTGAATCGGTTCTTCCTACAAAGCAAACAACCTCACAAATTGCTACAAGCGGTCATGCAAACTTTTTTGAAGCAAAAGTTAATAATCCTCAAGTCAACTTTTTTATGACTAAATAGTTTATTAATTTATGTATAGATATACGTATTTTTAGCACTTTTGTGTTATAAACCATAAGTTTTTGTGAACTAATATACTATAGGTGTGTAACTTTTTCGTATTGGTGTAAAATGTCTATACAAATTATCCCGAGCACATATAGTTTTTCATTTTCAGTAGGCTCTGTAGATTCTGAAGAAAAAGAAATAATGCGTAGATTACTCGCATACGGAATAACACCTACAGGGAATAAATCTGCAGACAGAGCAAAATTACACGCAATAGAACTCGAACACGCAAAAAACGACAACTATATTTCTAATAAATATTACACTGTTACGAAAAATGAACAGGAAAAAATCCAAGAACATAAAAAAGAAATAAAAAAATTAATCAATAAAAATGATTCAAGAAAACTCGCAGAGGAAAAAAAAGAAGGTGCAAAACTACTCGGAGAACAATTATATCTTGCGATAAAACTAAAAAACGAAAAAGAAATGAAAGATAAAAAACAAGAAACAAATATTTCTTTTAAAAAAGAAGCCTAATGTAAACATTTTGTTACATTCCTTTTAAAAAAAGCAATTTTTTTCGATTTTAGCACTTATATATATTAAGGATATACTAAATATATATGAGGTGCAACATGCCAGGAAGTTTTGGATTTTTAAGTACTCAACAACAAAGATATAGAGAATGTGTTAGTGATAACACACGAGTTGTAACACCGGTACAACGACAAATTCCACGTCAAATTAAAAGAAAGGGTTCAACAGAACAATCCCAAATGAAACACTTGAACCAAAATGCATTGGTAAAAGCACAAAGAAGAATTGCCGGTGCTGTAGGGGTCGCAACTGCTGAATATAAAAAAGGTGTGCATGAAACAAGTGAAAACGATAGTGCAAGAATAAAAGATTATAAATACGGAATGAGAAATAATTGGAACTGGTGTTCCTATTTTGCAAATTATTGCTATGGACTAGGGCAAAATGACAAACGCACATTGTTTGGAATAGCACCTGATAAAGTAGGTCGTTCACAAGATGTAAAAAAAGCAGCACAGAAAGGCGGATATTTTTCTGATGCAAATAAAGGCTACACCCCTACTGTTGGCGATTTAGCAATATGGACATCAAAAACTAATGCTGCAGAAGGACACATCGGAATTGTCACTAAGGTTTATCCTAACGGTTCTTATGATGTAACCGAAGGGAACAAAGATGACAAAGTGAGTGTTATACATTATAACTCACAAAGAGCAAAAGATGCAGACACAGAAAGAAACAAATTTGCAGGTTTTGTAAGGATGACAGATTATCTGTATGATTTAGAAAATAATAAAATCACTGCATCATTATCTCCGGAAGAAACCACTACAGATTTGTACGAAAACGATGACAAATCTTTTATGGGGTATATGGCTTAATAATTCTCTTAATATAGTAGTTTTCATCATTTTTAATTTGATTTTTTAAGTCATCAAAAACAGAAGATGTTTGATTAACTATGATTTGAGCGGCTTTCTCTCTGACTGTATATTCCGCTTCTTTTAATGTTCTCTCCAGAATTGATTTTAATTCTTCCTCCTTTAAATAGATTGAATAATTATTCAATCCTTCCAAGCACCAGTATAACTTGAAAAGTTGTTTGTTTATGGTGTATTTTTTATCACGAAAAACTATTTTATCTAAGCCGTCAAATGCCTCGTATATATAACCAAGTAGTGCATCAGCATACTTCCTACCGAATTGTTCAAACCTCGACATATAGACAAGTCCGTCAATAATCATCCTCGATATATTAGCATTTATATCAATTGTTGATTTTGCAAAAATTTCGGGATAATTCGAAAAATATTCTTGATACTTCTTTTCCGGAACAAACTCTAAAAATTTTTGAGCGACCGCTTCTCTGATTTTACCGTCACATCCTGTCAGATTTGAAATAAATATTTCGGCATCTGATTCATTTTTAAGTTCGGATAACTCAAGTGCAGCATACTGTTTTTCGGGCAAGTTTCCACATTTTAAATACTCGATTAAATCTTCATATTTATGACAAGTTGAACACAACATCAATGCTTTATCAAAGTTTTTATCTAAAGTTTGTTCATACGATTCTGACACTTTTACCCCCACCGTTAACGCAAATTATAACACAACCCGATTCCATAAAAAACACATTACAACTATAACAAATGATTACGACTATTGTTTATAGTTTCACGATAAAAATAGTCTTTCCGTAGGATAATATTAAAATTAAAACTTCTATAATGAATATAGGAGAATCCAACATGAAAAAATTTGTAACATTTATCCAAGACGTATTATTAATAAATAATGACAATACTCAAAGAGTAGGGTTATCACAATTTAAAAAAGTTGAAACTACAGACTTTTCACTAAATAAAAATTCTTTTTTAAACAGTGATATTAAACTTGCCGATTTGTTAAACAGCAAAGTTTAATAACTAAAGTACCTGTCAAAATCAACATCATCAAAACTGCAAAGAAGAAGAAAAATCTCATCATCTTCATCCATTCTCTGGAAGTTATATTCATCAAACAACCAGAATTTGGGATTATTACCTTTTACACGAACAATATTCTTTTCTTTAAGAATAGAAAGTTTTTTCTTTACGACATCAAGGGGTAATTCTACCAGTTTAGATAACTCAACAGCAGTTATACCCTCCTCATTGTCATACTTTTCCGGTGTAAGAAACATTAATTCTAAGCCGACTTTTTTTAGTTCAATATCTTCTTCCGATGTATACATATTTACATACTAACAATAAAATAATATTATTTTATCCTGTTAATGAAGTATTTATAACGACCTCTTTGATATTACAACACCTTCAACATTTTGAGAGGCTTCATTTATTACTCTATTATTATAATCAGCAAGATTTTCATAATCTTTTAAGATTTCTTGTTGAATTTTATAACCTTTTGTATAATCAGGAAGATGAATATCTGTCAGGAATTTATAAATAAGATTAACCATATTGATATAATCTTGACAATCTTTAATTTGATTATTGATTTTTTGATTCATATACTCATAAGTGTGATTGATCTTTTGACCTGAAATAACTGTTCTCGGTACATCCGGATGTTCATCAATAAATGTCTTAATTTCATCAAATGTATCTAAATACAATTTAACATCACCTTTTAATCCTGCATCATTTTGAACTATATCCTTTGTTCTTTCCACGATATTCTTTTTCGTATCATTAATATTTTTTGCGACGTTATCAGAATCTTCAATAATAGAATTAAATTTATCTGCTTCATCCTTGACAACAACAGTAATTGCACCTGTGGTTGTTATTATTTTTGCGATTTCATCGACTTTTTCTTTTGGATTAAGTTCTTTAAGAACTTCTTTTTCTATCTTCATAACTCTGTCGCCCAAACCGAGTTTTTCTACGAACATTTTTGCAGTCTTGGTATTATTTTCTATAACAAGACTACGAATCATATAATCTATTGATTGATCTGAATCCATTGTCTGATAATCATCAGATTCAAACGGTGTAACATTATATTCTTTAAAGTATTTTTTAACCTCAGCAGGGTTACCGTTATCAACCGCTTCCATCAATAAATCTTGAATTTCTACGAATTTTGCTAAATTCAATTCATTATCTAAATATTGCTTATAAACATTTCTTTCTCTTGATGTTTGAGCATCTGCGGCTGATAACAATAAGAAATTATCTAAAATTTCCATCGGATTTGATGTTAAATGACATCTCTTGAAATCATTTTTAAATTTTTCTACTGCAATATCGGTTTTTTCTTCGTTATGTGAATTATCAGATTTTGTTCCGACAAGTTCTTTACTCATCCAGTCATCAATATTTGCTCTGATATAATCCTGTTTTTCAGGAATTATAAATTCACTGATATACTTATCTGTTTGTCTATTAATTTTTTCTATTTGGTTTTCTATTGCAACAGAACCTCTGGTATTATTTAAAGTTTTTGCTGTATTTACCATTGTATATATCTTTGTAAATTCATCTGTTTGTTTTTTTGAAATATTTTCATCAACAGAGGAGTTTGCTATTTTTCTTTGTAATTCTAAGTATGCTCTATTTTTATCCATACCATTAGTTACATCTGATGATTCCATCTTCAATTTTAAAAGATTATCCAAATCTTCTCTTATAACTCTATGATATTTTGGAGGGATATTACATTTTACAAGATGGTTTAAATAATCATTCAATGCTTTTGAACTTGCTTTAATAGAAGTTTGAAAATCTTCTTTTGTATTTATTGATTCAAAAGATCTAACAGTTGAAATTATTTCTTCTAAATCCTCTCTATAATCATCAATCGTAGCATTATCATCCTTTTCAAATATATTATATCCTGCTTCGATTGAATCTTTAACATCAGGATCTTGGATAAAATGAGTTATATATAAGCCAACCATATTTTGAATAGTATCTCTTTCGACCTTTTTCAATTTTCTGTCTGACGGAATACTGTTCATATATTCTTCGAGATTATTTGCAAGGTCAATTCCGAAAATACAATTCTTTTGAGCATCAATTGTATTAACAGTTTCGTTTATCAATTCAATGGTTTTTGAAATTTTTTCATTGATAACCGGAGAATTACCTAAATCCATTTTGGGATACGCAGGTAATGCACCATAATTTCTGTACGCTTCATCTTTATTTTTATTAAACATGTGTTCATAGTCTAATGTCATCATAGAAAAATACATTGTTCGGTATAAATCATCAAAAGTACGACCACCGTCAAAGAATGCACCTCTTAACTTTCTGTCTAATTTATCAAAATTATATGCAGGCTTTGTTTTTGACAAACTCATATCTTTTGAATATTCATCATAGAACAATGTGTTTCTCAACAATTTATTTGCTTCAGAATTAGAGTTTTTAACCCTGTATAACACATCATAACCTGTTATATTTTTTATTCCGAGTTCTTCATTTGTTACATCAGCAGTGAGTTTATTAAATTCTTCACTCGGCATATCTTGCAACTTTCTATAAATTTGAACAAATTCTTCATCTGTAACAGGATTAAACTTTCTGTCAATCCAGTTTCTTATTCCTTTTGCCTTTTCAGAATCTTTTTTCAAATCTTCTTTATTAAAATACAGGTTCTCCTCAAAAACATTTCTAAGGTTCTGTTCGAATTCTTCTTTTGCCGCCTGAGATTCTTCAGATTTTGGAATAATTTCATCATAATGAACAATTGCTTTGTTTACAGCAGAATCTATCGTATGTGCTAAACTTCCGTCAAACTCTTTCTTTTGATTTTCATCAATAACAGCAACCTGTCTTAACACATCAGTTACCTTTTCTATACTAACCTTAATATTATGTTTTTTTAAGGCATCCGTTAGTGTTTTGGTAACTTCTACACCGTGTTCAATGCCAGAATAAAGTAATGCTTCATCTGTTTTAGAAAATGCATAATCGAAATTAACCATTGCTTGTTTACGCTGTTTTTCTCGTACTTTATCTATATCTTTAATAGTATTTGCCTTTGCCAAATCTCTAATAATATTAGAATCCTCATAAGAATTTCTTAAAGCCGCTTTTTCAAATGCAACTTTTACAATATCAGAATCCGACAAACTTTCGAATTCTTCTTTTGTATCAATTCCTTTGTGGAAGGTTGAAGTTTTAATTCGTTCCATAATTTTATTGTATTTAGTTTTATATGCATTTCCTGCATTTTGAATCCTAAACATAGATTTACGAATTTCTTCTCTTGACATTGCAGAAGCCTGTTTTTCTATTCTGTTAACATATTGAGAATCAGGTATATAAATAGCATCTTTTATACCTGCCGCAATATCTTTATTATCAGTGTTATATCCAGGTAAGATGACATCGTGCATCAATGAAAAATCGTACTCATTGTCACTTGTCGGATTTAACCTTTTATAAACTTTACTCTGAGTAGAATCAGGACTTATATGTCCTTTTTTATGTGTAAGGTTTTCTACATAATTACCGTTTCTCCAATCATCGTCAGTGATATAACCTAATTCACCGCCACGTCTGTCGCTATAGTCAGTACGTGTTAATCCTTCTGAGTCAACCCAAATGTTTTCGTGTTCGGATGCACCCCAAGAATTATCGTGGAATAACACATCTTTTCCGTTAGGTAATGTTTTGATATCAACAACATATTGAGCATGTCCGCCTTGTCTGTCGTGGAATACACTGCTACCTGACACACCTGAACGAACATTATTTTTTATAATATCAACTGCCTCATCAACATCTTTAACAGCACGATACGGTCTATCGGTAAGTTGTTCAAAGATTTTAACTTGTTGTTCTGAGAACAGACCGCTTTCGCCTTCTCTCAAAACCCAATAATTACCTGTATTTGTTCCGACATATTTAGCGAGTTTTTCCAATGGTTCTTTTATCTCTCTGAATTGTTTATCTAAATTTCTGTTCACATCGGAATACATTGCATTTATTTTTTTATCGATATTCTTTATTGCTGTTTTTTCTTCGTGAGACAAATGATAAAGTTCCGGTTTTGATATTTTACCTTGTCTGCTTGCAAACTCGTCAGACGAACGAATTTTATCTATTGCATTGAACCTTGTTTGGAGTTTTTTCATAGTTTTTTCAGGAACTAAAACTCCGTCTTTTTCTAAACGTTTTTGAATCACCTGAGGAGCATATACAGTAAAATACATACTTCCGTCATCATTAGGAACTTCTAATAATGCTTCTGCATTAGCCAATGCTTGAGATAAAATATTAAACTCCTCGCCTATATTGTGTAATGCATTTAATATATCTTCATCAGGAGAGTCCGGAGAAATACCGTTTGCATTGCAAAATGCTTGAATATATAAATCTCTATCAGGTTGTCCCGGTTCTATTGCTTCTGTAAAACTTTTAAACAATGCAACAAATACATTGGTTTGATCCTTATATCCCATTTTATTCATTGCATCTGTAATCGCTTCTTGATCATCAGGATTTTTATTTAATCTTTTTACTAAAGAGTCATACTCTTTTATAACATTTTCTTTTTTATTGCTCTTTATATGCAAACGTTTTGCTGCATCATTCAATTCATTCGTATTGCCGTTTAATATTGCTTCTTTGCTGTCTGCAATATCACATAACAAATATTCACGTCTGTTTTGATGCCCCAGAAGTCCGAATAATCTGTCTAAACCAACAGTAGAACATATCTCAACAGATTCTCTGGCCGATTTTAGATTATTGAGAATTTCTTCTTTGTTGTCAGGTGTTGTTTCAAATTCTTTTGCAAAATGGTTTAATAAAACTTTATCATTTTTCTTTTCAATTTGTTCAATTACTTTATCATATCCCTTTAATATTCTTGTTTCTCTGTCCGGAATATTCATCTCTATTAAAGCATCTGTTTGATGCTCCGGTAATATAAATTTTAATAGATTACTTGCTCTATAGATTGCCTCTGCCTCGTACAAACTCCTTGCATCTTTGATTTTATTAGGGAGTGTCTGAGAAACATTCACTTCAGAATTAATATCATTCAGTCTTTCAATAGCATATACAATCGTTTCCGAACTATGTTTTAATGCTTTTTTATCCAGTTTGTCGCCATAGTTATCTTCAAAATATTTAGTCACTTTTTTTACTTTTTGAGAATCTTCTTCGTTCGGAATAAAAGAATATTCTCTTAATGATTCTTTATTTTGTTTGATAGCCTCTGATGTCGGTTTTTGTAATCTTAAAATATCAGAAGATACTTTTTGTATTGTTTCAGTTGATTCGTTTGGCAAAATTTTCTTTATTTCGGATTTTGCAAAAGCGTTAACATCACTTAACTCATCAATATTATTTGAATAATCATGTCTTGATTTTATAAGTTGCTCATTTCTTTTTATTTTTTTAGACTTAACATTTCCAATAGTTTCTTTTGCTTTTACTAATGCCTGATAATAAGACTGTTCTTTTGCCAAATCTTTATCAGAGATTGATTTCAAAAAGAATGAATCATGGAAAGCGTCAAAATTGTTTTTGTCAAATGCGTTGAACTCTTGCATTCCTTCATTTTGAACACCATACATACCCCCAATATTCATCCATTGAAGGGTAGAAGCATCGACAATTCTATATCCTTTTTCTTGTGCATAATCAAAATCAATATATGTCTTTTTTACAGGAACTTTTTTACCTGAGCCCAGGTTTTGGATATCATATACTTCCATAGTATCGCCGTCTGACAACTCAGATATTAAAGAATCAACATAGTTCGGCTTGTCTTCATAAGCAACTGTTTTTCTTGCAATAGATATTGCAGCACACATACCGTGAGTTTTTTGATTAATTGCTTTAATATTCGGTATTTTTGAATCCGGAGTATTAATTGTTATATCATTAACCATTTCAGATAAAATTTGTTCTTTTTTATCGGTTAACTGCGGATTTATCTGATATTTAGGGCTCATGAAATAATCTAATCGTTTCAAAATGTATTGTTTTTGAGCAATCGATGTTTCTGTAGACGTTACAAAGTAATCCAAATTTTCTCCGATACTTTGTTTCAATTTTTCATCTTTAACTCTGTTTAAGAGTCGTTTTTTAGTCGAAAGCAATTTTTCTTCATCTTTATTCAACGGTTTTTGACCAAACACTCTCTCTATTTCCGGTTGATACTTTTCTCTTAAGATAGGATTAGAATGTGCCAGAGATTGCTCTGTAGCATTCTTTAATTTTGATTTCCATTCATTCTTTGTTTGTTTATCATGAATGTTTGTTTGATATTTTATATTTTCTCCGACATCAAGTAAAAACTTGATATTTTCTTCTCCACGTTGCTTTGCAAGGTTATCAATAGCCACATTAATTCTGCGTTGATTAGGTTCGTTTAACGAATAATCATTATTTTCTTTTAATTGTTGGACTGTATTTCTATCTTCTCTTATTCCTTTAAATACCGGTTTTTGAATAAATAAATTTACTTTCATTGTTTTTCCTTAATCTTACATGTAATAGTTGGTCATTTAATTAGAAAAATGGTAAAAAAAATTTTTGTCATTAATAAATCAAATTATTTACACTTTTTTACATTGGTGTAACTTTTACACTATAGGCTGATAGGCTTTTATTCTCGGCAATTTCTTTTGCTTTGTAATAAACTATCGGCAACCCTACCCTAACCCTTCCCTTGCTAAGGGCAGGGAATACACATCCTTCACTTGACAAGGGAAGGGCTGAGGATGGGTTACTGATTGATAAGATTGTTGGGATAGAAATCCCAACATACATGACTAAGGATAAGTTACAGGTTTTGTAAATCAATGATTTTAAAAAACAGACCACCCACCCCGCTATTGTAATAACAAAATCACAACAATAGCGACCCTCCCTGGCACAAGGAGGGTAAGATAA
>CACXGY010000060.1 GCA_902767275.1 uncultured bacterium
ACGTTTCCACCATTAAATTTTTGGTGGGAATGAATATTAAATCATCTTAAAATCCAATATTTATAGCATTTCCCACCCTACCTGCTTAAAATCCAATATTTATAGCATTTCCCACCCTACCTGCTTTAAAATAACAGTCGGTTTGAGAAGAATGAACAGAGATTTTGAGAAATTAATTTGGTGCAAAAAATTGCACCCACATACTTGGAAAAGAAAATGCAACAATTTTAATTAACTTTGTTACAATTAAGCAATTATTGAATAAAAAGTTACTTTATAAATGTATGATAGAAGGAATTAGCAGTGTAAATTTAAATGATCAACAAAAGTATTATAAAAATAATACTCAAACCGGTGCATATCTGCCTAAAGCGCAGAATAATCCTGATACCGTTGAAATAAAAAATAATGAAGAAAAGACTTCAAAATTAAAAAAATATGGCAAAATAGCGGCAGGTGTAGCCATAGCGGCATTAGCTGCTGCAGGAATAATCTTAGGTAAAAAGAAAATAGATATAAAAAAAGCAGAGAGACTGAATGCAGATGCTCAAAAATTAGCAGATGAAACAAGAGTGAAGGCTCAGCAAGATGCAAAAAAACAAGCAGAAGAGTTGATGAGTGAGCAAGTAAAGTTAAAAGCTGAACGTAAAGCTCCAATCAAACCCGAAAAAGAGGCTGACGCTAAAGCAAAGCCGGAAGCAACCGAAAAATCGAGGATTAAAGCCGAAGGCTGCACACAAGAATACAAAATACTATCAAAATATGAGGCTGAAAATCCCGCAGAAGTTACCAATGCGATGAGTGAACTTCGAGGCAGACCTTATGATTATAAAGCTAATTTCAAGATTTTGGAGCTTAATGATTCTGAGTATAAAACTGTTTCTATAGAATTAAAAGAAAACGGAACTCAAATAGTTACTTACATTGATTTAGATAATTGTTTTGATTTTGGTTTAAATCCAAAAAGATTAATAAGAAAGACTTATGACAGATCAGGTAAGGAACAAAAAGTTTTAATAATCAGACCTAAAACTGCTGAATTAAAAGATAGTGAGCCGGTGGATATGGAAATTTTTGAATCAATTAACGGTTCAAAATTTAAACCCTTGTCCACAGTTGAAGAAACTGCATTTGGTGAAAAAGTTAAAAAAGAGTTTACTTCGTTTAACGGAACAAAAACGCAATATGAAAGGACTACAACCCTAAATGGATATACATTATCCTACAAAATCACTGACAAAGATGGAAAAGTGATAATGGATGAAGCAAGGACTTTTGAAAAACTTGATGAAAATCACACAAGAACCATTTTAAAAGATTTTGTATATGAAACAGAATACAATGCGGATAATATTACTGTAAAAAAAATGGATAAAAAAGGAGCATTACTGGATATAAAAACACTTGATATGGGAGGAGAAGGATATTTATATGACCATTATTTTACGGTTCCGAGCAATATAATCGGGAATCATCAACTTGATAAAGAATTAAGCAGTTTGTACAAAAAAATAGAAGGCGATGCTCTTTATACAATTGCTGACAAAGGGGTAAAAATAAGATATGGTGAACCTACTCAACAAAACGGATGTTATATCAACTATTTGAATACTATTTTCTTGGATAAAACAAAAAAAGAAAATTCATATTGCTTATTACATGAATTAGGACATGCTATTGATTATACAAATGGTAAATCTATACAGGAAAATCCAAAACTGACATCTATCTTAAAAAATACTGATAAAACATATAGAAATAATACAGGAATTAATGATAATCTTATGTACATGCGTTATATATTAATTCCGGAAGAATCAGCCGCAGAAACATATCCTATTTTATCTGGGCAATTACCTGATGAAACATTTACAATGAGATCTAATCTGTTTCAAATGGAATTTGCAGATTATATTGCAGAATATAAAAATATTTTACAAAATCATATGTGATATTAAAAAAGAACGCATTTAACTTCATAAATCAAAAAGAGTTGCATAGGGTAGTCTTCAGTCTACTGAATATCTTGAATTGGTTGACTAAAGTCAACCCTACTTTAGAGTACAAATATTAGGACAAAAAGTGCAAAATAACGGACATTTTTGTTACCAAAACCGGACATTTCGGACTTTTATACTCAACTATCTTCCGACCTTGAAAAATCGGCAAAAGCTGGATTGTTTCGCCTTAACAGGCTCGCAATGACATGAAACATTTCCGACCAAATGTCCTGAAAAAAGGTAAAATACAACCACTATCCTGAAAAAGTACAACAAAAAAGTCCCTCTCGGGACTTAAAATGGAGGAGGAATAGGGATTCGAACCCTAGGTACGCGTGAACGTACGACAGTTTTCAAGACTGCTCCAATCAACCACTCTGGCATTCCTCCGAAATGTATTGTTTGGATATATTTATATACTACTAAAAAGATATTTAAAAGTAAAGGATAAATTTTTATTGATTTTAATGAAATCCTTTTTTCTTAAATTCATTAAAATAATAATCCCCATTACGACATAATATTCTGTCGTCACTTAGTTTTATTTTTAATTCGTATATATCTTTAAAATTCTTGTTATTTCTGCCTAAATTTTTTATTCCTGACATTCCTTTTGCAGGAGCAAATTGTTTCAGTGCTTCTTCAAATGCTTTGAAAAAATCTATGCATTTTGGGAATTTATAATAATCTAAAATATCTTTTTTTGCTTCAGGGGCAATTGTTGACAACACTTTTTGAGAATTTTCTCCGACTGTCCAATCTGATGTCGGAACAGTTATATACTGTTTTTCTATAATCGTTTTTAACAAAGATTTATCCATGGTATCTTTTGGATCAAAAACCTTCAAGATATTTGTAATTTTTGATTTTTCATCTTTTGTTAAATCTAAATAGTCATCATATTTACATAAATATTCAACCGCTTTATCAGTATCGTGTGAATATTCTTCAATAATTGTTTTTGCGGATTCTTTGTCACGTGCAAATTCTAAACATTCAGGATATGTAATTACCGCTTCACTATTTATTATGTATTTCCCTGCTTTGTCGTAATCAATATTTCCGTCAGAGGTTTTAGCATACTCTTGTGCTTTTTTCAAAATATCTTTATCCAAATCAGATGCCACATATTCATTATATTTATCCCATCTGGTTATTGCAGCAGCAACACGTTCTTTATTTTCAATTTTTCCTGTTTTTGAATCTGCATATTTTCCTAATAATTCTGTTAGATACTTTGTATGTTCTGCATCAGATTTGTCTAAACTTGTCGGTCGGTAATTAGAACAAATCTCTGCGGTGTATGCCATATTATTTTTGTATAATATATCCATATTTTCATCAAATTCTGATTGAATCATTGATAATTCTGTAAATTTCTTTTGTTCGGATTTCATAGCATCAAAACGTTTTTTTCTTGCTAATTGATTTGTTCTCTCGGTTCCAATTGGTTTTATATCATTTTTGTGTACATATTGAATTACTTCTTTAATACTTTTTTCTCCGTCAAGTGCTTTATCTGCCTCTTTTGAAAAGACTATCAGCATTTCAACATCTTCGGGTTCAAAGTTGCATTCGCTAAATGAAATGATTTTATCTAGAAATAATTCATCACTGTCTAATCTGTCTCCATAAAATTCTAATCTTTTCTTAAACTCATCAGGTGTGAAATGTTCATAATCTCTTTGAGCATTTTTTAAATTTTCTCCGCGAGATAGTATTGTGTTTATAGTTTCCGGTATCTTTTCAAACTTATAATCACTTCCTCTCAGTTCAGATACTTTTATCGAGTTTTTTCCATTATGATACACAACATCTGCAGTTTTTTTAAACCCTAAATATTGTTCTCTTAGTACACTTAGTACAAATTTGTCGTAATCGTTTATCAATAATCTGTTTTCAAGTGGTGTTATAAGCGGCTGTTTTACCTTCCTGACAACAGGTAAAGAAGCAAAACTGTTATTCTCACGAATTGTTCTATATTTTTCTGAAACTATTTCTGTAACTGATGGAATTACCAATCCAAACACAGTATCTTTTTCTTTATCTGTATTTTTATTCAAAGGTACAGATAAAATATTTTTCACATGATTAGCAATATATTCCTTCGCAGTTTCGGTATTTCCGCTATGCAATGTTTCGTCTAATCCTTCGTAAAATTCTCTTGTTAAACTGCTGCTAATTCTATTTGCAACAACATCTTTAGGATGTTTTGGTAAAGGCATTTTAGGATATACAGATTTAAGTTCCTCTAAAGAAGTTATATCGTTTAGTTTTGAATAATGATTTTTGAAAACTCTTTTTAAATCAAAATTATCATCCATAACAGCAGATCTAAATTTGTTTATTAATGTAAAATCTATGTTTGATTCAGGTTTGATAGTTTCTGTCGCAGATGGGGTAAAACCCTTTACTTTTTTAGGTTTGTACATCTTTCGTATTTCTTTTCGTAATCGTTGGGCTTCATTTATTCTTGCTTGGCGGTTTTTACCTTGTCCGTCGATAATTATTTGCATTTGAGTCATATAGTAATCTTCTTTTTTTTCTCGTCTTAATTTTTCAGCAACCATTTTATTCAGTGCATTAAGAAGTTTTTCTTCCTGACTCATTTCTTTTTCTGTTACATCATTTTTTAGAATATTTTTTAAATCTTTTATCAATCCTGCTTTTTCTACGGCTATTTCAACTCTTTTAGGATTGATTTTCCCGCAAAAGTATACAGCAGGGTATGAAAACTCTCCATATTTATTTGGAGTGTTTTCAGAAATGGTTTTTGTTTTTTCGCCTATTCCCGTATGTTTTCTTTTTATACTTGTTTGCGTTTGGATACAATTATCAATTTTCATTATGATTATAGAATGCTTCTAAAAATATTATTTGCTAATATATTTTATTATTTTTTACTTAGAGTTATAATAAATTTTGAAAAAGGAGATTAACATGTTAGAAAAAGTTTTAGGTTATTTGGAAAAATTTCAAGTGCTAATTCTTGGAGCACTTATAGCGTTAGGTATTTTAGGAGCAACTCATATCGTAGCAGGTGCATTACCGACTGACGGTATTACCGTAACAGGTTCCGCTTCAAAAATTGTTCAATCTGATAATGGTACTCTTGAATTGAGCATAACGTCAAGAGAAAAAACAAGAAAAATAGCATTGACAACAATAAAAAATCAAATACCGGTTGTTGTTGAGTATTTAAAATCAAAAGGATTCACTGATAAAGATATTGAAATCAAAACTCCTCACGGATACAATTCATATAAATCTTTACCTAACGGCAATTCTTCTAATGAAATTGATTATTACAATCTATATCAACCTATTATAGTAAAATCTAATAATGTCGAAAAAATTAAAGATTTATCTATAAACATAACTAACCTTATGAATAAAGGAATTGATATTGAAGCACAAAGTCCGGAGTACTATTACTCAAAAATATCAGATTTAAAAGTAGAATTATTGAAAGATGCAACAACAGATGCAAAGCAAAGAGCATCTGCTATGTTGAAAGCAACCCATAACAGAACAGGGAAAATTCAATCTGTAAAAATGGGAGTGTTCCAAATAACATCGGCAAATTCTACTGATGTTTCAGATGGCGGAATATATGATACTTCCTCTATTGAAAAAAAAGTTACCGCTGTCGCTAATGTAGTTTTTAAAATTAAATAATATAAATTTTAAATGTTAAAGAAAAAGACCGTCATTGACGGTCTTTTTTTATTCAATAATGATAAAAAATATATAAAAATGTTACAGAAATTCATATTTTTAACAAATTATTATATTCAGTACCATTATAACTGTGAAATATTATTTATATTAATAGAGGTATAACCAATGAAAATAAGTAGAAATTATGTATATAAATCAGATATTGATAATATCGTTGAGTCAAAACCTTTACAAGGGAATCAACAACCGGAACAAATAAAAGAGTATGGAAAAAATCTTAACTTTACAGGGTTAAGAAATATGCACATCAGCAATTGTTCTATTGGACTTATAAGAAAAGCATTCTCTGAAAATTCTGCTTTTAAAGCAACGAAAGATTTTTGTGAACACTTTAAATATCACAGTGAAGGGTTATCTGTAAAACCTGAGGAATTGGCTAAAATTGCAAAAGAAAATAAATTAAAACAAAAAAGTGCTGATTTTGCAATTTTAATGGGCGAACACGTACATTACCACGCTTATGAAAGCGGACAAATGCATGATGCAAATGCAATAAAAGAAAATACTGAGGCTTTTTTAGAACTATTTAAAAGAGTACGAAATCCGCAACCTGAGCATATGATGTTTATTGAAAGAACAGAACGTATCCCTCTTAAGACGGTTAAACAATGTTTTGATAAATGTGATGATAATCCGGGACTATTAGGGGCTTTATTAGATGTAGCAAAAGTTTCAAAGGCATATTTGACAGACTTAGTCGAAATCCCGAATTTGGCAGAACGATTAAATGATTATGCTATCCATACAAAAAAAGTTTCTAAAGGGATTATTGATGAATCAGAATTATATACTATCAAGCAAAGAGCAATAAATAAAATTATTTTTAATGAATCAAAACGCGAAAATCAGTACGATATTGATATCTTAAAAGAAGAATTATCAACTATCGGAATAAAAAATAACAACTATATTGATAGTATAGCGTCTCCTGAAAAAAATAAAATTATAAGGATTTTAACAAGAAAGTTAAATCATTCTGCAGATGAGATGGACAAAGAAACTGAAAACCATTATTTAAATATATATTCGACAACAAATAAAAATAATGTAAAATTAAGAGAAGATTATTTAGAAAGGACATATATTAATAGATTTAAAGAAGATAAATCTCTACCAAAGAGTGAAGTTGCTGATATAGACGAATTATTCAATATTATAGACAGAGATAAAGATGCCGCTCAGTTTGTAGAAAAATGTGTAACTTCCGGTAAACAATATTCTCTTTTATATCCGTACGAATGTTTGGAAATTTTCCAACGTTACGGAACAAAAGAATTGAATATTAGATCTTCAAACTTAGTAAAAGAAATGAATAAAAATTATCACAAGAAAAGTATGTTAACAATAGTTATGGAATATATGGAAAAACCTAAATCAATCGGCGAAAGATACAATAGTTTTGCAGCATCCATAAAAGGTATGTTTAGCAAGCAGCATCCTTCTGCAAATATGACAGAAGATTTAGGGGAAAAAGAGGTTATTAAACTTCCTGAAATTATTAAAAAACCTGAAATAAATGAACGACCGAAAATAGAAATACAAAATATAATCGTTGAAAAAGAACCGGAAAAACAAATTATTCAAAAAGAGGAATCTCAAATATTGCCGATAATCACTGCAGATATAAAATCACAAGAAGTACAACCTAAAAAAACAATTCAAAAATCAAATATAAAAACTGTACCATTCTCTCTTGCAGAAGCAAACAAGGCACATTTAGCAGAAATTATGACTAACAGTCCATCTAAAACTATGAGTAAGAAACTGAAAATTTCTCAAGAAAGTGTTTCTCCAATATTGAAGAAAACAATAAAAAGCGAGCGTGTATTAAACGAACAAGAATATTTATATGCAATAAATGCTACAAAAATGCGTGCAAATATGCTTCCTGAGATTTTTGCATCAGTAAAAGAAACAAGAGCAGAAGCAAGATTATCAAATAACGGTAAACTTCCTAAAGGGTTTGCAAGCAACGAAAATGTTATTGAGTTATATACAAGAATAAACGGTAAAAATAAAAAACTTGTTAATTATATGTTGAAACAAACAAAGAAAGATGATAACGGAAAAACAATAAGAGCGTTTAATATTAAAGATATTCTTGAAAAACTTGATGATGCTCACAAAGAAATTATAAAAGGGAAACACTCCTCAACGAAAGAAAACAAGTTTACGTCAAAAGATGAAAAACGTATCTTTGATAATATGTTAAACGATTTAAAATTAGAATATGGAGAATTACCTAAAAAACCAAGAATGAAAAAGAAATAAAAAAATAAAAAGGCGGGTTTTAAAACCCGCCTTTTTTATTGTTATAATGATTAACAACAAACTGTTGTTCTATTAATATTTTTTTTTAGTAATTCAGCCTTATCGGTTGATTCCCAAGGAACAACAATATCTGTTCTACCCATGTGACCGTAAGACGCCAACTTTTGATAGAATTTCCCGCCATTTTTAGCCGGCAAGTTTCTTAAATCAAACTGTTTTATAATAGCCATAGGACTGAGTTGGAAATTTTGTTGAACAATTTCGCTAATTTCGTCATCAGAAATTTCCCCTGTTCCGAACGTGTCAACAAAAACTGAAATAGGTTCAGCAACACCAATAGCATATGCTAATTCAATTTCACACTTGTCAGCAAGTCCTGCAGCAACAATATTTTTTGCAACATATCTTGCAGCATAAGCAGCAGATCTGTCAACCTTCGTTGGATCTTTTCCGCTGAATGCACCACCACCGTGACGAGAATAACCGCCATAAGTATCAACAATAATTTTACGACCGGTTAGTCCGGCATCTCCTTGCGGACCGCCTATGACAAATCTTCCTGACGGATTTATTAATATTTTTGTTTCATTATCAGGTTTTATAGATTCTGTTTCAAAAACATAATCTATTACATACTTTTTCAAATCAGAACTAATGATATCTTGAACTTTTGAATTTTCAGAAATACCATTGATTTCAGGATTATGTTGAGTTGAAAGAAGTACTGTATGAATTCTTGACGGAACCCCATCAACATATTCAACCGTAACTTGTGATTTGCCGTCAGGTCTTAAATAATTCAAAATACCTTCTTTTCTTACTTGAGCCAATCTGTATGAAAGTTTGTGAGCCAAACTTATTGGTAACGGCATCAATTCAGGAGTTTCGTTACAAGCATAACCAAACATTATACCTTGATCTCCCGCCCCAAGTTCTTCTGTTTCTTTCACAGATACATCAACATGTTCTGAACGGCTTTCTAATGCTTTATTTACTCCGCCTGCGATATCAGTTGACTGTTCATCAATACTCGTTAATACCGCACAGGTATTGCAATCAAATCCTCCGCTGCATTCTCCTACATATCCGATATTCTTAATTGTATTTCTTACCACTTGTGGTATATCGACATAACAATCAGCAGAGATTTCGCCTGATACTAAAACCATGCCTGTAGTAACAGTGGTTTCTGCTGCGACTCTTGATTGAGTGTCTTTTGTTAAAAATTCATCTAAAATAGCATCAGAAATTTGATCACACACTTTATCAGGGTGTCCTTCCGTTACTGATTCTGACGTGAATAAAAATTTTCTTGACTTCATACCTATTCTCCTTAATTTGTATTAACCGGTAAGGTTTTTAATTCCGACCCGGTTTCCCCATTTGTATATCAGTACAATTGTACCACTAACACTAATTAAATCAAACTTTTATTACATTATATATATATTTGTAACTTTCTTGCTTTAACGATATGTTTTGTTTACAATATTGACAGTAAGTAAAAAATAAGAGGATAAAATTGTGAGCAATCTAAACGATGGCGTAGGGAAGAAAATAGTTGAAGCCTTAAAAAAACAGTCAGAAATAGAAACTACCGGCATATCAAATCCACAGAGCCTAGAACCTGAAAATTTAGGGGTTGATGTTTCTGCAATAGATGAAATCACTAATAACGGATTATTTACCGAAGATAATAGTGTCGGAGAAGAACCTTTAACTGATTCTTTGATTGGGTCATTTGAAGATTTATCTGAAAATAACGAAACTTTTAATGATTTTATAAGCCGAGGAGAAAAATCGGTTGAGGCAGATACAATGCCTGGAAATATTATTATATTAAAAAAATTGATTTCTCAACTTCCAAGCGGAGTGACAAGACATACCGGTGCACAAATTATTAAGCAAACAATGGAAGCCTTGGGAATATCTATGAAAAGTGTTTTGACAGAAGCACAAGAAGTTCAAAATAATTTAAAAGAATCTTCAAAAGAGTGTCAAATAACTATTCAAGAATATAAACATAAAATTGCTGCACTGGAAAAACAAACTCAAAATTATCAAAAACAATACAGTGCGTTGAATGATTTGATAAGTTTGTTTATCCAAACAACAAAATAAATTAACAAAATAAAAAAGACTCCCTTTATAAGGGAGTCTTTTTTTGTCAATATAAACTTTTATGCTTGTGGGTTTTGAGCAGTTAAATAAGAAGTTGTATCTGCTATTTTTGCTGCTGAACCTACTAAAGTAGTTAAAGCGGACAAACCTGCTAAAGCCCCTGCTGATTTAACAACAATTGGATTTTTTGCAAATTTTGCGAGCGGTTCACATTTTGCTAATAACTCTAACAGTTGTGCTTGCTTTTCAACTTTTATCGCTTTTGAGGTCTTAACTGCTTTAACAACGCTGTTGCCTATTTTTGAGGATTGGCTAATTGTACCGAATGTTGCAAGACCTGCACCACCACCGGCAGTAATTTCAGTCGAGTTATCTCTAACTCTTTCTCTAATATTATGACCTTTGCTGCTTGTATAATGTATTGGGGCTCCGACTGATGGTCTGAATTCTAATTCCATTGTTTCTCCTTTACACACCTGTTGCCAAGTCTAGATTTGATTTTCCGTTGTTTCTGCCGGTTAAATTATCAACTGCAACTGATGCTGTAGTTGTTGCTGCCATTGTATTTTCTACACCGCTTTGAATTTTTGCACCGTCAATTTTTATATTTTTTATAGATTCAAAAGTTGTTTTTAAAGGTTCTAAAACTTTTGCAACTTTTTCATTTTTCATAAATTCGGCAACTGCTTTTCCTGCTTTTGAATCCTTCAATGATTTTATACATTCTTGAACTTTTGGATTTTGCAAGGCTTCGTTAACAATTTTCTTTCCTGATTGAATAACGTTTTTAATTGGTTCTTTTGCATTTTTTAAAGAATCGATTGTTGCCTTTGCTCCTTCAGTTTTTGTGAATGATTTTAAAGTTTCGAGAGTTAATTTAGAAGAATATTTAGCAAGAACGAATGTTGCAGCCAAACCTAATAAGGATGCACACCATCTGATTGGTTTTGCTAACTTTTTACTAAACTTATTATCTGAATTTTCTAATTCATCCGCTAAGTTATCCCAATCTTCTTTTTGTTTGTTTATATCATCAACCTTAGCATCACGTTCTGCTTCGATATCTTCCTTGCTAAAGTCATCGTTATCGATTTCAGAAGACTTAAAACTAATTTTGGCACCGCCATGAGGTTCTCTAAAAGGTGCTGTTTGCGATGATTGCAACTGTGGTTGACTTTGGATTCCTATCATTTCACACACTCCGAAAATTTAACTTCTACACTTATATCAACGTTTATAACTCTTAATATTTGCCATTTTTTATTGATTTATTTAACAAAAATTTACAATACTAATATCTTTTTCGGCTAAATTGTTACAAAGTTAAATATAATCGTTACATTTGAATTTTGTACATATTTTTTATACCATAAAATTATTGAGTTCGTAAATAAAATATAACTATTTGTAAAGGGGAGTCTTTATGAAATATAAACAATTGGAAGAATTAATCGGAGTGATTGAAACTCTAAGAAGTGAACACGGTTGTGTATGGGACAGAGCACAAACACATGAAACTTTGACTCCTAATATGATAGAAGAAGCCTATGAAGCGGTTGAGGCAATAAAAGAGGGTAAACCTGAACATTTAAGAGAAGAATTAGGAGATGTTTTGCTCCAAGTTCTTTTGCATTCTCAAATAGCAAAAGAAGAAGGAGATTATGATATTGAAGCGGTGGCAAAAGAACTGAAAGAAAAACTTATACACAGGCATCCGCATGTTTTTGGGAATGTTCATGTGGAAACCCCGCAAGATGTTGCTGATAATTGGGAAGTGTTAAAAAAAGAAGAAAAGAAAGACCGAAAATCTCAAATGGATGGTATCCCAAAGACTTTTCCCGCATTAATGGCATGTCAAAAAATTAGTAAACGTGCAGTAAAAGTCGGGTTTGAATGGGATAGTGTAGATACATTAAAAGATTGTATAAAATCTGAATATGATGAATTCTTTGATGCTGTAAAAAGCGGAGATAAAGATGCAATGGAAGATGAAATGGGTGATATATTCTTTGCGACGGTTAATCTTGCAAGATGGTATAAGATTGATGCAGAACAATCACTTCTCCGTGCCAATAATAAATTCATAAAGCGTTTTCGTAAAATGGAAGAATTAGCAGTAAAACCACTTGAAGAATATTCTTTCGAAGAATATGACAAACTCTGGAAACAAGCAAAAAAAGAGTTAAAGAAATCTAATTAAAAAATGTCATATAAATATAACATGCCAGTAAAATTATCAAGATAAATCCGCCGATAAAGTTTATCTTTTTTGCGGATTTTTTGTTCTCGACAAGACTAGGATAAACATATTGTTTTGCTTGTTCTTTTTTCTTTTTATAAATTTGATTATTCTTTTTTGCAGTTTTTTTCTTTGCGATATATTTTTCTTTTAATTTACTCTTTGTCTTTTTTTCTCCCATAACCAGAGTTTCTTCTGAAAATTCCAATTTTTCAATGTTAGAAGAAGCACCATTAAAAACAGCAAAATTTATACCGACTTCAAATGCTCTTTTAATACAATCCAGTGCAATATTCCCGTCTTGTTTAACCTGTTTGCCGTGAGCGGAAGCATTACCTTGTGCTTTTAAGAAATACAAATCACTTATTAACTCACGCTGACGGATATTTTTTGTATAAATATCTTGTAAAGTTGCTAATGCTTCATCAAAAGTTGAATCAGGAATTAACTTGTCGCCCAGAAGGCTTTTGCAAACATTTTCTGCAAATCTTCTTGTCTGAATAATTGACTGCTCAAAATATTCATCACGATACAATTTTTCTGCATCAGATATCAACTTGTATAAATCAGTATCAATAGTCTTTAAGAATTCAAAGTTTGACATATTACTCTCTTATGGTTACTTAAATATTCTAACATAACCATAATCAAGAAACGATTATCTGATTGCAAGTTGTGCTCTGTAGAATGAACTTCTTGTGATTTTTTCTTTAATCAAATCATTATCTTGAGTTGATGCATCACTTAATTCAACAAGTCCGTCAAGTCTGGATAAAAGAGCAGAATCATCATAGTCTTTATCTTCGTCTTTTAAAATTCCCCAGTAGTGTGCTTCCTTTTGAGTAGCAAGTGTTTCTTCTTCAAGAGTTGCAACTGCTAACTTGTGAAAACTTTCATGAGCAATAATACAAGCGATTTCTTCAGGAGATGCTTTTCTATATTTTGAATTGATTAAAATATATCTGTTCCCCATAGAATCTACTGAATTGATAGCGAAGTGATTAGCATAACTGAAAGAGATTTGTGATAAATCGTAAAAAGAAATTTTTACGCAATTTTCTTCCAAGTTATTGAACACTTCATCAGCACCAATGCTTTGTAATAATTCAAGTGAAGTTTTAATACTTGAATCTGTGGTAAATGTGTCTACATAGGCTGCGAATGCCGGTGAGGTTAAGAATAATACCATAGCAATCGCAATAATAAAATTCTTTATCTTCATAGTTCCCCGATAAATGTCTTGTATTTATCAAGTTCCATGTTTGAGCGATTTCATTACTTTATGTTTTCTAAAGTAAATATGTGTCTAGTACGGGTAAATAGTTGTTGTTATTTATGCTAATGAATCGCCAGCACAAACTCGGTAAATGTATCTCTTAATATCTCAATAATAATACTCCTCTATTATAATAAAGTATATTTATACATGCTTACAAGTGCATGGCGACAAAATTGTAACAAAAGTTCATATTTTAATCCACTTACGAATTTGTACATAATATTCTCTCGATATTTATTTATTGGCAACCCTACCCTAACCTAACCCTTGCTAAGGGCAGGGGATATTTACATCTTTCACTTGACAAGGGAAGGACAGAGGAAGGGGTACTGATTTGTGGTGCAAAAATTCTACTCTGCTTGCTACAGGTAATGATTTGACACAACTCCAAGCATATTTTGGTCTTAATCAAGGGTAAATATTTCGAATTTATCCTGTAAAGGTATTACCGTAAAACAGATTTATACCTCACCTCAACGGGGTTATAAAAGGGTAAATGTATCTATTGGTGCATCGTGGACAAACGATGCACCTGCCCTTTTGTGTAAGAGAAAAAGAGCAGATTTTAAAAATCTGCTCTTTTTCTCAATATAATTAAATTACTTATCCTTAAGGAAGGATTCGTAATTCTTCGCCAATAAATGAGTTCTGACTTGGTTTATCAAATCAAGAGCAACCCCAACCATGATGATTAGAGATGTGGCACCAATCCCTTGAAAAGTAGTTATCTTAGTAACATAACTTGCAAATGAAGGGATAAGAGCAATAATACCTAATGCCATAGCACCTATAAAGGTTACTTTTGATAAAACTCTATCTAAAGCATCTGCCGTAGGTTTTCCCGGTTTAATGCCAGGAATAGAGGAACCGTATTTTTTAAGATTGGTAGCAATCTCTTTCGGCTGCATATTTGGCATAATAGATGCATAGAAGAAAGTCAGTAACACTATGAGTGAGAAATATATAATATAATACCAAGCACCTGACGGGCTAAATATTTTGTTCATAGCAAGTACAATCGTACTTATTGCTGCCGGCAATTTTGCTTGACCTAAAACACTAAGAATAGTGGATGGGAATAGCAAGATTGCGATTGCAAAGATGATAGGCATAACCCCGCCCGGATTAAGTTTAAACGGAATAAAAGTGTTCACTCCGCCATAAACTTTGTTTCCTACTTGTCTTTTTGGATTAACAATTATAACTTTTCTCATTGCTTCTTGCATTATTACAATTAAAACCATAGTCGCAAAGAAAATAGCAAGAAGTGCAAACAATCCAAATTGTAGAGTCGGATCTTGTGTTACAAGTTCTGCCGTTCTTTGTGAATAAAGAGGTATACCGGAAATAATACCGACAAAGATGATTAAAGATCCGCCGTTTCCGATACCGTTTTCGGTAATAAGTTCAGATAACCACATAACTAAAACAGAACCTGCTGTTAGTGCAGTTATTGAACTAATATAAAACAATCCATGGTTAACCCCCGGAAGAATCGCTTGCGGCAAGTGTGACATAAATGTCATAAATATAATAGATTGGAAAACTGCAAGAACCACAGTAAACAATCTCGTATATTGAGCAAGTTTCCTTCTGCCTGCTTCTCCTTCTTCTTTTTGTAGTTTTTCCAAAGAAGGAATAACAACTGATACCAGTTGAACAATGATTTGAGCCGTAATATAAGGACCGATTCCAAGTGCTACCATAGAAACCTTACCTAATGCTCCACCTGAGAATAAATCTAAGAAACCTATAATATTGTTTCCTGCTGCAATATTTTGGAAAATTGTGTTATTGATTCCGTAAATAGGAATTTGAGCACAAAATCTAAATACCACAACCATTAGCAATGTATAGATAATCTTTTGCTTCAATCCGGAAGCATTCCACATTGCGGCAATGTCAGCAGTGCTTGGCGGTTTAATTCCATTTAATCCGTTTGCCATTATACTAACTCAACCTTTCCGCCAGCGGCTTCAATTTTAGACTTAGCAGACGGAGATACATAAACAGCCTTTACTGTTAATGATGATTTTAATTCTCCGTTACCTAATACTCTTAATCCATCACTTGACGGATGAACTTTTTTAATTTCTTTTAATGTTTCTAAAGAGATTTCTTTAAGTTTTGCTTTAGATACAATTGCATCAAGTCTGCCAACGTTAATTTCAGCCCAATTACGTTGATTGATAAGTTGGAAACCTTTCAATTTTGGTAATTGTCTGTAACTAGGCATTTGTCCGCCTTCAAAACCTCTTTTTGAAGATCTGCCTGAACGTTGACCTTCACCGTTATGACCGCGAGTTGAAGTTTTACCGTGACCTGAAGCACGACCGCGACCTACTCTTTTTGATTTAGATGTTGAACCTTCTGCAGGTTGCAAATCTGTTAATTTTATAGTTTCTTTTGCCATTTTTTATCTCCTTTATCGAAGGCAATAAGGCAATAAAGTAATAAGAATATATCAATTCTTTTATCTTTAAGACTTATTATCCTATAACCTTATAATTTAATTATCAATGTTTTATTATGCAATATGAACTCAGTGCCTTAATGCCCTAATATTTTATTGCCTTTAATTACTCAACAACAGCAACCAAATGGTTAACCTTATTAACCATTCCCATGATAGTATCGCTGTCATAATGTTCTACAACTTGATCTTTTTTCTTTAAGCCTAATGCTGCAACAACCTTTCTTTGAGCAGGAGATGCACCGATTATGCTTCTGACAAGTTTGATTTTAATTTGTTTATTTTTTGCCATTTTTATATCCTTTATTAATCTTATTCGTTACATTAAATTTTTCTATTACCTTATTGCTTTAGTTAAGCAATTCAGCCATTGTTAAACCACGTTTTTTAGCAACATCACTAAAGTTTCTTAAAGATTTAAGAGCATCTAAAGTAGCATTTGCTGCGTTAAGCGGTGATTTAGAACCTTGAGATTTAGACAAGATGTTTTCAATACCTGCAAGTTCAAGAACCGGACGAACTGCTCCTCCGGCAATAATACCTGTACCTTGTGAAGCAGGTCTTAACATAACTTTTCCTGCACCTGAACGACCTGTTATCGGGTGTGGAATAGTTGTTTTGAAAATAGGTACTGTGATAAGATTTTTTCTTCCGTCTGTAATTGCCTTTTGAATTGCAATAATAACTTCTGATGCCTTAGCACAACCTACACCAACTTGTCCTTTTTTATTACCTACAACTACGATTGCTCTGAAACTAAGTTTTTTACCACCCTTAACAACTTTTGTTACACGGCTGATTTGTACAACTTGTTCAGACCATTCTGATTGAGGTTTTTCTTCTTTTGTTTCTATTTTTTTCTTTCTGCCACGTGTTTTTTTAGCAGGTTTTCTTTCGTTTGTTGCATCTTCTTCGGTAGCAGCGATTGCTTCATCTGTAATATCTTCTACAACTTCTGCGGCTGTTTCTTCAGTTGTTTCTGCAACAACTTCTTCTTTAGAAGTTTCTTCTGCTGCAACTTCTAATTCTTTCTTTTCTTCTTCAGTCATTTTATACCTTTCTGATTTAATAAAGTGTAATACTTGTTTAGCCTATATGCATAATTGAATATCCAAAACGGATTTAATCCAAACAAAACAGGAGAGTCCTGTTTAACGAAATATTCAATTGTTAACTTTTCTGACAATGATAATCTAACACAAAGAAACTATAATTACAAGTCATTAAAGTTCCTTTTATGAATTAATGTAAATCATTATAGATAAAATTTATTTCACGATTAAAAAAGATTTTAGCCTTCTGCCTGTATCATCAGTTTTTATACCTGTTGATACGACGTGTAATTCATCTTTAAAATCTACTGATGTTGAACTTCCGCCATCAAAAGCCATTGCTTTTTCCATTCCGTATGACTCACATAATTCTTTTGCTTCAATTATAGTCATAGGATGTGCTGTTGTTACAATAAAAATATGTACATTCCCGTCTTTTATGCCGATGAGAGTTCTTGCACACTTGTGAAGAACTGAGGCAGATTCTCTTGTGACATGTCCTTCTGCATTTTTTACTATGAAAAATTCTTCTTCCAATCTTAGATTAGGAATTAACATTGGACCTGCTTGTGCCGAACCGATTAAACGACCGTTGTATGGTTCATTGTGAGGAGCAATATCATAGTGATATTTATGTTCTTTCATTGTTACTCTGAACTCGGTTCTGTTTCCTACTTTATCCCAATTATCCATAATTGTCTCATTGAAAATCAGATTTTCGTTTTCAATAGGACTTTCTAATAAAAGTCCGTCATTATATATAAAAGAAATTGTTTTTTGATTTTTCGGATCAAAAAATCCCGTATTTACAGTTAATATTGCACCGGTATCTTTATGTACATTGGCATTTGTCGTAAGTTTTTGAGTAGAAACAAATTCGATTTTTGTATTCGCAGGAATAGTGAAATGGTATATTCCGTCTTTGAAATCGTATTTAATGCCTCTGTTTATATCTTTTGCCATAATTGGTGTTATTGATATTACTAATATTGTTAAAATTAAAAATATTTTTTTTAAATTATACATATTATAAATCCTTTGACTTGTAAAATGCTATAATACATCCCAAAAATGCTAAAGGAGGGAAAATTGCTGTTATAAACGGATGTAGAACTTGTTTTTCGGCAAGTAAATCAAAGAACGGTAATGTAATGTAGTATACAAAAATTGATGCAATCGCAATTGTAAACCCGACAAGTCTTTGTTCTCTCGGTTTACTAAATCCGAGCAAACATCCTAATACAGCAAGAATCATACAAATTAGCGGATGGAAAAATCTTTGAAGATACTTATTCAACATAAGTGAGTATGTTTCATCGTTATTACTTGCTTTTAATAGTTTTATGTATCTTGATAGATTTTTATTTGTAATTTCACGCTCTTTTTTTGTGGAGTAATTCATTATAGTGTATATATCACTTGCAATAGAACCTTCTAAAATATTCATTGAATTAATTTTATCAATATTATTAAAAATTCCTTCTGATGAGATTCTGTATCGTGTAATGTTATTTAATTCCCATCTGTCATTAAAAAATTTGCCTGTTTTTGCGATATAAATGGTTTTAATACCGTGCATGTCTGTGTAGTGTGAGTTAGCAAAATCTAAAACTATGACATTATGCATAGTTGTTTTGTTATATTTAGAGACTACGACCGCAAGTGTGGGTTTTCCGGAGTCATCTTTTTGAGTATATATATATTGAGATACAGGATTCCTATCATTTATTCTTGCAAGTATATCAGATGAATACGGTACTAATTTATCTATTGTAATGAAACATAATACAGAGATAATAACACTTAAAACAAGTACCGGTCTTACAATTCTGCTAAAGGAAAGACCGACTGCTCTGAAAATTGTTAACTCAGAGTCTTTACTCAACTTATCAAAAGTAAATAAAGAGCCTAACAAAAGTCCAACAGGGAAAGCCTTACTTAAAATAAGCGGCAATTGACATGTTAAAACCAAGATTGCAGTTTTAACGGTGTATTCTCCTTCAAGCGTTCTTTGAATTGTTTTTAACAGCATTTCAGGTGCTATCCAAACAACAGTGAACAGCAATATAGCGACAATTGTTGTTATAAGAACTTGCTTGAAAATATACTTGTCATAAATTGTGATTTTCATTTTATAATTGAAAATCCTTTCCTAGATAGAATTCTTTTGCTACAGGGTCATTTGCAACGTCTTTGCTGCGACCTTCAATTTTTATTTTTCCGTCAAAAATAACGTAGGCTCTGTCTGTAATAGACAAAGTTGCTTTAGGGTTATGGTCTGTGATTAATACGCCTAAACCTTTTTCTTCGGAAATTTTTCTGATATTATCCTTAATTTCACCGATAGCAATAGGGTCAATACCTGCAAAAGGTTCATCAAGAAGCATAAAATCAGGGCTTGCCGCTAATGCTCTTGCTATTTCAACCCTTCGTCTTTCTCCGCCTGATAAAGCAACAGCAGGTGCTTTTCTGAGTTTTAATACCCCAAACTCGGATAATAATTCTTCTAATTTTTTATGTTTTTCATCTTCCGTTAATTTATCATTCATTTCAAGAACTAATTTTATATTGTCTTCAACGTTAAGGTTTCTGAAAATAGAATTTTCTTGCGGCAGATACCCGATACCGGCTCTGGCACGCTCATTCATAGGCCAAGTGGTTATATCTTGACCGTCAATGTATACATTTCCGTTGTTTGGTTTTACCAATCCGACAACCATATAGAATGTAGTCGTTTTTCCTGCCCCGTTAGGGCCTAGCAAACATACTACTTCCCCTTTGTCCATGTAAAAAGAAATGTCATTAACAACACTTCTGTCACCATATATTTTTACTAAATGTTTTGAATCTATTCTCATAAAACTACCTCTTGAAATCAGTTATTAATATTATAAATGGAAAAAGAAAAATAGAAAGAGAAAAATAATTTTATTTACTCTTTTATGCTATAATTATCAAGAAAGATACAAAGAGAGGGAGTAAGAATGAAAGAAAGTTATTTTCCGCAAGAATTAGAGCCAAGATGGCAAAAATATTATGAAGATAATAATACATTCAAGACATATAATGACAACGGCAAACCAAAATATTATGCATTATCAATGTTTCCGTATCCATCAGGTAAGTTGCATATGGGACATGTGAGAAATTATACAATTACAGACGTAATAGCAAGATTTAAAAAAATGAATGGTTATAATGTATTACATCCAATCGGATGGGATAGTTTTGGTTTACCGGCAGAAAATGCCGCTATGCAGCATGGTGCTGACCCTGCACAATGGACTGATGAAAATATTGAATATATGACAGGTCAATTAAAAAGATTGGGACTTTCTTATGATTGGGACAGAGAAGTTACTACTTGTAAAGAAGATTATTATAAATGGACACAATGGTTATTTTTGCAACTTTACAAAAAAGGTCTTGCATATAAAAAAGAAGCAGCAGTAAACTGGTGCGATAAGTGCGGAACTGTGCTTGCTAATGAGCAGGTAATTGATGGCAAGTGTTGGAGATGTGACAGCACGGTAGAGAAAAAATACTTATCTCAATGGTTCTTTAAAATTACGGATTATGCTGAAACCTTACTTAAAGATTTAGACCTTTTGAAAGGTTGGGGCGATAATGTTAAGACTATGCAGGCAAATTGGATAGGCAAATCAGAAGGTGCTATTTTTAGATTTAAAGTAAAAGAAATTGACGGAATGGAAGTTCCTGTTTATACCACAAGACCTGACACGGTTCACGGTATAACATATCTGGTTGTAGCACCTGAATATAAAGATATAGAAAAATTGACTACTCCTGAAAATCAACAGGCAGTTGAAGAATATAGAGCGAATGCAAGAAAAATGTCTGAAATAGAAAGACTTTCTACAGACAGACCAAAAACAGGGGTTCCGTTAGGTACACATTGTATCAATCCGTTTACAGGAGAAGAATTTCCTCTATGGACAGCAGATTACGCTCTTGTCGAATACGGAACGGGTGCCGTGATGGCTGTACCTACTCATGATACAAGAGATTATGCGTTTGCTAAAAAGTATAATTTACCAATGAAGGTTGTTATACAAAATCCGGAAAATCCATCTGACTGTTCAGAAGAAGCATATACCGATGAAGGTATTTTGATTAATTCAAATGAATTTAACGGAATGAAAAACACAGAAGCGAAAAAGGCTATCACACAAAAAGCAGTTGACGGAGGGTTTGGAGAATTTAAAACTCAATATAGACTTCGTGATTGGTTAATCTCACGTCAAAGATATTGGGGAGCACCAATTCCTGTAGTATATTGTGACAAGTGTGGTATTCAACCTGTGCCTGAGGAGCAACTACCTGTAAGATTACCAAAAGATGTCGATTTTTCAGTAGTAGGTAAATCACCTATTACGACTTCGCCAACGTTCAAAGATACTGTTTGTCCGATTTGCGGCGGGCATGCTGTTCGTGAAATGGATACAATGGATACTTTTGTCTGTTCAAGTTGGTATTATTTAAGGTATGCGGATGCTAATAATAGCGAAAAATGTTTTGATAAAGATATTGTAAATAAGTGGTTACCTGTTGATCAATACGTTGGTGGTATTGAACACGCAATTCTTCATTTGTTGTATTCAAGATTCTTTACAAAAGCATTGAGAGATTGCGGACTTCTTGATATAGATGAACCGTTCAAAAACCTTTTAACACAGGGTATGGTTTTAAAAGACGGTTCAAAAATGTCTAAATCAAAAGGGAATACAGTTGACCCTGATGAAATTTTTGAAAATTATGGTGCGGATACGGCAAGATTGTTTATTTTATCAGATAGCCCTCCTGCTCGTGATTTTGACTGGTCTGATGCAGGGGTTGAAGGTTGTTATAAGTTCCTCAACCGTGTTTGGAGATTAGTTTCAAGTAATTACGATAAGATTAGTTTGAACTATGAGTTGCCGACTTCATTTACAAAATCAAATGACGATTTGGTAAGAATTGTTCACATGGCAATAAAAGCAATTACAAACGACATTTCTAACGATTTTCAGTTCAATACAGTCATCTCACGTTATAGAGAATTGACCAATGCCATATATGAATGGGTTGGCGGTAAAAAAGACTGGTCCGATGAAGATAAGGCGGTATTTAGTTTTGCGGTTACAACTTTAATCAAACTTATGTCACCTGTAACGGTGTTTATGTCTGATGAGATTTGGCATGAACTGGGTTCAGAAACCTCTATTCATGATGAAAAATGGTGTGAATGGGATGAAAAACTTGCAAAAGCAAGTTCTATTACTTTGGTTGTTCAAATAAACGGAAAAGTGAAAGATAAAATAGAGGTTGACGAAGGGGTATCTGATGAAGAATTAAAAACCTTCGCCCTAAATAGTCCAAAGATAAAAGAACTGACTGACGGTAAAAATATTGTTAAAACAATCGTTGTTCCTAAGAAACTAGTTAATATTGTTGTAAAATAATTCTATATATAAAAACCCGATTATTGTATAATATTCGGGTTTTTGTTTTGAATTTGTTTTATAAGTGATGAATTTTAAATTTAATTAATTTATGAGAACAATTTGAATGTTCTGTCAACGTTATCTTTGATTACGGTTTTGAGCGATTCCATTTCTTCTTTCAAAGCGTTTCTTTCGTTTTCACAGATTGCTAATTCAGTATCGTATTTTGTATCTTTTTGATTAATACGTCGCATATCTGCTTCGTACTGTGCTTCTGCTTTCTTTAAATTCTTTTCATCTGATACTTCTCTTACATGTGTATTAACAGCAACGCTTGTATTTTCAATCCCCATAAGTTCATTATATTCACTATCAGACATGCTCATTATTTCATCTGAACTCATAGATTGAATTTTTGATACATTTTCAGGGTTGAATGTAGTTAATACTGCAACACCTTCTTTAATATAATTTGTAATAAATTCTTGACTCTTTGCTTGATCATCAGTTACAACGACTATACCACGTTTTGACAATGTCCACATCATAATTGCATTTGCAATGTCAGGATCAGATGTATCCCAATATTCATTATAATTACCCGTCGGAACATCTTCGTACTTTTCTTCATAAGCAGCCTCTACATTTTCATCCCCTCTGAGTGATGCATTATAATCTTTTTCTTTATAATAAGTTTCATTTTTATATTTAGAACTACCAATAGCACTAAATATATCATTTAAGTTTTCTTTATTAAATATTTTTTGTGCTATGTTTGCAAGGTATATTTTATCTTGATTACTTGATGTATCATAGTTTGTCGTCAACCAAGAAAGAATAGACGATTCTGTTTGTGTTGTTTCAGGATTTTGTATTTTAAGTGCATAGTACAATTCTTTGGCAATTGTATTTATAGATGGAGCAGTTACTGTACCTTTTTCTCCAGGATTAATAAACGGATCCCAAGCATCAGATGTATCAGTCGGAACAACTGATTTGTATTGAGAAACAGAAAATTCACTTTGGAACGGAGATCCGGTACTTGTTGTTGCAGAAATAGTATTATGTTGAATATCACTCTTTAGGGCATCAATAAATCCTGTAGCACAAGTTCCTGTTTTAATATATTTGAATAACTGACTATTTATATTGGCTATTTTTACACCGCCGTTATCAGACTCATATAAATTTTTAACATAATTAGTAATAGCGTTTTCATCTATATTAGATTTTGTAACTCCTGATTTAACTAAAGCACCATATACGTTAGACCAGAATCCGCCTTTATAATTATCTGTTGCGTCTACAGAAGGAGTTGTAACCAGTGTTTTAAATGTATCATCGGTACCTATATCAGCACAGTCGCCTATCTTGGTCAAAGAAGGATTTATGGTAGGATCATAAACGATATTATCAATGGTCAATTTTTCTTTGATTTTGTTTAGTTTTTCTTCAGGATTAGAAATGTCGTAACCTTCTTTTATAGTCCATAAACTTTGGTTAGTCATATCATTTTCATCTATACTTGTATAAGTTGTACAACCAACAACTGCACCTATGCAAGAGGTTCCTGTTACTTTTGCAGTTGTAATACAATCGGTAATTGTTGTCGTTCCGTCATTATGGCCGACAAGACCTCCGCCCCATATACAAGTGTTAACAGTACCTGTAACCCAGCAAGAATTAAGTGTTCCGTCATTATGACCGGATATTCCGCCAACACATTGTCCGCCCGGATTATTAACTTTTACATCCGCACTACAATATTCAATTGTACCTTTATTTGTGCTGCATATACCACCTGAATGTGTTCTGTTATCATTAGGTTCGTCATTTATATTAACAGTACCGCTAACCCAACAATTTGATATTACACCATTACTAGAGTTGTAACCAACAAGACATGCTGTTTCCATAATATAAGAATCTTGTGAAAAAGATTCTGTTTTATCAGGATAAATATGAGTAATTGTAAACTCATAATTCGTATCTGAAGTGATTTTCATATTATCCAAACCAAGATTTTTAATAGTACCGTAATTATTACCAAATAATCCTGTTGCACCGGAACGGCTGTATTCAGAACTTTTTATTTTATACTTTGGGGTTCCATCATCATTTGTGGCAATCGTTCCATCATCGTTATACTGGTAGTCATGTGTATATGTAAGAGTCTGTGTTCCTGTATTATTAATAGTCAAATTTTTAATAGTATAACCATTACCGTCAAATGTTCCGTATAATAAAGCATTACGATAAGCACTGGTTGATACACCGCTAAAATCTAAATCATTTGCTAAAACATAAGTATAGTTTTTACTATCGCTATTGTAAAAGAGTGCTTTGTTTAAAGCCAAAAACTTTCAACACTACTGATTTTGTAAGTTCCGCTGCCTGTATAAGACAATTCTACAGAACTGTCAAATTCTTGCAAACTGCTTGTATCTATCGGATGAGTTTTAACATTTTGAAGTTGGAAATCTTTATAATTAACTTCAGTTGACCCAATTTCATTATCCACAGGAGCATATATTGGATCAGCCTCAACAGGTGGAGTAGAACTCAATCCTACAGGTGTAAAACTTTTTACTTTATCTGTGTCATAGCCGACAAATTTATATTCTGTGATTTCATCTTTTGTCTTTTGAAAACCATTTTGTATAAGGTATTCATCCATTGTTAAATTAGATGCCTCATGAGTTGACAAACCATATTTTTGAGCCACCGCAGGAGTAACGTATATATTACCATCGTTTACACCTTGCATAAACAAGACTTCATTCGAAGTATCACCGCTCCAAGATTCTACCAAACCATTTTCCATAGCATTTAATGTAGCATCTCTGAATGTAGTAGAGCCGTCGTTTGCGATTGCTCTGTATTGAAGTTTAACAGCGTCTAATGCTTCAAGGTAGTCATTGTAAACACAATCAGACTCATTAGCCAAGCGGAGTTTGTCTGCTTGGATTTTTTGAGCCCTATGTTCGATTTGATGCATTCTTGCTGTCAGATGCAACAATCTAGCCTGTGATGATGACATTCCCATTGAAGTTTTGTTCCTTTTCCTTTTCCTGTCCGGCTTTCGACCTATCGCCGAATCACATAATTTTCCCTATTAACATTAACGTTTAACGTCACTATTAATGGAAATCTTTAATTTCAGGGGGTAAAAACTACGAAAATCGTTACAAATATTTACAAAAAATTAGGTAAAAAAAGATAAATTGTTACAATTCTTAATGTTTATCTTAACAAAAGTTAATACTTTAATCTTTTTTAAATGACTTCCTTCCCTTGACAAGGACAGAATTCCCTGCCCTTAGCAAGGGAAGGGTTAGGGAAGGGTTGCCGATAAATAAGTATCGGTAGACTAAAGTCTACCCTA
>CACXGY010000061.1 GCA_902767275.1 uncultured bacterium
AGAAAAGAAAACCTTGGCGGCGAAGTTATTTGCCAAGTTTGGTAGCGGATTTTGTGTAGAGTGAGCAACTTGTTGCGAAACTCGAAGTAACACCGAAAAAGTGAACAACAATTTTGCGATAGCAAAATATAGTGAACGGCTTGAAGGCGTGAAACAATAATCCAAGACTGAGTAAGCAAGTAGGTCAGGCACTAAAGCAATAAGAAGTAGGTTGGGTTTTAGCCCAACACCTAGTAGAGCAATATAATTGGCAGAAAAATTGCTCAAATAAAATAAAGGAGAAAATTATGTCACGTATTGGAAAAAAACCTATCGAAATCCCATCAGGGGTTGAAGTAAAAATAGACGGTCAATTAGTAACCGTAAAAGGCCCTAAGGGGACTGAATCAGTTAACGTTAGAGAAGAAATCAAAGTAAGTATGCAAGATAATCACATCGTACTTGAACCTCTAAACGATGAAAGAAAAACAGGTGCATTGCACGGTTTATCAAGAACTTTGGTCGCAAACGCTGTAGAAGGTGTTAGCAAAGGGTTTGAAAAGAAACTTGAAATTCAAGGTGTAGGTTACCGTGCGAATATGGAAGGCACAAAGTTAAATATGGCTTTAGGTTATTCTCACCCTGTTGTAATTGAACCGCCTGCAGGTATCACAATTACTGTTGAAGCAAATACAAAAATCTCAGTAAAGGGATCTAATAAACAGACAGTAGGTGATGTCGCTGCTGCTATCAGAAGTAAACGTCCTCCTGAAGTATACAAAGGAAAAGGTGTACGTTATGAAGGCGAATATATCAGACGTAAAGCAGGTAAGGCAGGTAAAAAATAAGGCATTAGTGCATTAAGGCACTAAGTCAATAAGTATATTGGGTGTAACCCATCATAGTATTGAAAAAAAGAAAAAAGTAGGTCAGGCACTGCTTGACAATAGTAAGTAGCCAATATAAACCGTTGAGAAACGTAAAAGATTTTGAAATATATTCAGAATGACACTCAGCAGGGTTTGGGCAAAAGGAGAAAATAAAATGATTAAACAAGAAGCAAGAAAACCAAGAGTACAAAAAAGACACAAATCTATCAGAGTTACTTTATCAGGAACTTCTGAATATCCAAGATTAGCAGTCTATAGAAGTACAAAGCATATTTATGCACAAATTATTGATGATGAAAAGCATGTTACATTAGTATCTGCATCATCAAATGATAAAGAACTTAAATCTCAATTAAGTCATGGCGGTAACATTGAAGCAGCAAAATTGGTTGGTAAAACCGTTGCTGAAAAAGCCTTAAAGGCAGGAATCAAGTCTATCGTATTTGACAGAGGCGGATTCTTGTATCACGGACGTGTCGCTGCATTAGCGGATGCTGCTCGTGAAGCAGGACTTGAGTTCTAATAAACATTATATTGTTAAAAAAAAGAGGGTTGTTGTTCTTAATAACAATTCTCTTTTTTATTTGAAAAATTTATGCTATACTTTCTATTGTTATGGGAAAAAGTCTTGGGAAGTATACTTTTATTGATTTGTTTGCAGGTGCCGGTGGGTTATCATTAGGGTTTACAAAGGCAGGTTTTGAAAATGTTCTTTCAGTTGAATATGATAAAAATTATGCAGAAACATATCAAAAAAATTTCCCAAATCATAATTTAATAGTTGAAGATATAAAAAATATAACAGATGAACAAATAGAAGACATTTCAAAGAATATAAAGGTTGATGTGATTATTGGCGGACCGCCGTGTCAAGGGTTTTCTATTGCCGGAAATATCGGAAGGTCGTTTATAGATGATGAAAGGAATAAGTTATTCAAGGAATTTGTTCGTTTTGTTAATATAATTAAGCCTAAAATGTTTGTAATGGAAAATGTAGCGGCATTAGAAAAGCATAATGGTGGAAAAACTATTAAATCAATCGTTTCTGAGTTTGAAAAATGTGGTTATAATGTTCAATATAAAGTTCTTTTAGCCTCTGAATATTCTGTTCCTCAGGACAGAAGGAGAATTATTGTAGTAGGAATGCAGAATAATATAAAATTCATGTTCCCTAAAAAAAATAATAAAAAAGTCACTGTAAAAGATGCTATTGATGATTTGCCAAAATTAAAAAGCGGCGAACACAGTAAGATACCTAATCACAATGCAATGACTCATTCAGTTCAGATGTTGAAGAAAATGAGTTATGTAAAAGACGGCGGTAACAGATATGATATACCCGTTGATATTCGTCCAAAATCAGGCGACATAAGAAAATATATAAGATATGACAGTCATAAGCCGTCAGTGTGTGTAACCGGTGATATGCGTAAGGTATTTCATTATTCTCAAAATAGGGCATTGACGTGCAGAGAACTTGCCCGACTTCAGACTTTTCCTGACGACTTTGTATTTTATGGTAATTCAGGACAAATTCAGCAGCAAATTGGGAATGCAGTACCTCCCCTGTTAGCGTATAAAGTAGCCTTGCAAATTAGAAAGGCTCTTAATGATGCCTAAATACCCTAAAGTTAACTATATTGGAAATAAAGAAAAATTAGCAGATTGGATTATTGAAAATTTGCCTCTAAGACAGGGAACTGTAATTGATTTGTTTTCAGGTGGTGCATCTGTTTCTTATGCGTTAAAAAAAAATGGTTATAGAGTTATTGCCAATGATATACTGTATTCAAATTATATTTTAAGTAAGGCTATTATTGAAAATAAATCAACATTATTAAACGAAAATGTATTTGATTGTAGTGTTTCTGCTAAAGAAATAGAAGATAAATATGAAAAAATAAAGTTTTTATCTGAACGATTGTATTTTGATGATGAAGTTAAAGAATTGGCAGGTATGTTGTGTATATCAGACGTTCTTGAAGGTTATGAAAAGTATCTGTTTTTATCATTAATCAGAAGGTCTATGATTAGAAAACTTCCTTATTCAAGGATGAATGTCCCTTGGGAGCAAATAGTTAAACTTAGAGATGAAGAATATAGTTATAAAAAATATGGCAGAAAACGTGCATATCATAATTTATCTTTTAAAGAGCATATTTTAGATAATTTGTCTGAGTATAATTCTGCTATATTTGATAACGGGTTTGATAATTTATCGTGTAATGTTGATTCTTTTGAAATGATGCAATCTTTGAATTATCCTGTTGATATTGTATATATGGATCCTCCTTATCCTAGGACAATGAACAAATATTCAAGTTTTTACGGATTGTTTGATAAACTTTTTGATAGAAACCAAAGTTTTATGGATTTTACTTCAACCAATATATTCTTGTCTAATATGGAAAAATTAATAAAAGTTTGTGTTTATAAGACAAAATATGTTGTTATAAGTTTGAACAATAAAACATCTCCTAATGTTGCTGAAATTTCGTCTATGTTAACTCAATTTGGAGAAGTAAAAGTAATTGATAAATTATACCAATACAAGGTTACCGGAAAAGAAAACAAAAATTCTACTTTTGAAGAATTGATTATATTAAAAATGAAATAAAAATTACTTGAATATCTTTTCTCTATTATATTTTAGATATTTAAGCCGTTCTTCGTTAAGCAGTTTTTTATCAATAGAATATTTTTGTAAATGCTTTTGAACCTCTGAGGAAAGTCTGTTTGATATAAGGATGCTTCCGTCATCATTAAAAGAAATGTACCCTTTGTCAAAAAGGGCATCCATTCCTCTACTTAATAAAAGACCGTTATTTTTATCGTATTGTTCTTTTGGTTGACTGTTCCTGAACGGTTTAATATGAGATGCAACCAATGACGGATAATCAAGTTTTTCCATATAACAAATTGCTTTTTCGTAAAAGTTTTTTGATTCTTCTTTCAGTTCGGATTTATACAGTCGGTGTAAATACGGATCTCGTTTTTCTAATTCAATTTTCTCAATTGGAAGATCATCTTCACTTATGTACAATATTTTATCAGAATCCATGTATACATCAGACAGTTTGCTCAGTAAATTTGAAAGATGACTGATTTGATTGTATTTTCTTTCTTTAAAATTAATTATTTGTGCATAGCGTTTTTTCTCCTCAAGTTCGTTTCTTGTTAAAAAATCTTTTTTTATTTTAGACAAATCTGTCAGCATAAGTGCAATTCTATCATCTTCTGTTAAAGGACCGCTGTATGCTAATGTTTTTAAGAGGAAATTTATTTCTCTATACGGACTGTATACTGTAACGCTTCTGTTAAAACTTGAATTTTCATATACAATATTGGAGAATATTAACTTTTGTTCGCTTTTGTTGGATTTTAAAAACTTTTTTGATTTTTCGTGGTACCCTGCAAGTTTATATTCTATAAAACCAAGTCGGACATATTGATTTATTATTTTTCTGGCACTTGTATCATTAATATTATAAATAGATATGAGTTGATTTTGAAGTTTTGTGTATAAACTTTCACTAAAAGTTTCTTGTGTTATTTTGTGTTCATCAATAAACTTAGTAATAATATCAAGTGAATTACAGAATTTTTCTCCATAGATATCCGTATATGCAAATGTCGTAGACCAGTATTTTTCATATATTTGATTATCTATAGACATAGTTTCTCCCTTTTTTAATCTTATCATAGTTTATAGTAAAAAAGAAAGAGCCTGATTTTTCAGACTCTTTTGCTATCTTGTTTGATAATTTCCCCTTCCCGTTGAGATTTTTACAATATCTTTTGGATATTGTACCTCTCAACAAGTGGATTGCTTTGTGCTACTCCACTAATCTAGTAGCGCTTCCAGCAGTTCTGCGTTTTTAGCCGCATACGCTGTATTTCTCACTCTGCTTCTGTGAATGTAGGTTCGAAGTGCTTCTCTAATCAATTCTGAACGAGAGCGATTCTCGTTATCTGCTACTCCGTCAATTTCATCTAAAAACTTTTCCGGCATAGAAATCAAAACTTTTGCCATGTCTAATTCTCCTTATATTTGTAGTATACCCTTATATTTTTATCCTATGTATATATTAAGTATATACTTGTCAAAAAATTGCCTTTTATATGGGTAAATTGTTAACAATTTGTAATATTTGAACAAAGGTTTAATAAATCCAACGATTGATTATAAATGTGAAAAATTAGATATGATTGAGTTTTAGCCTGTTTATGTAAAGAAATGTAACACATGTAAAACAAAACTCTAAAGTTTTCAAAAAGGTTGCCGTCATGCATGGGGTACAGGAATTATAACCGATTTTTGATTAGGGGTCGGTACAAGGAAATAGGAGTTACTATATGGGTTTAGCATCATCACAAGCAAGGTTGCTTAATTTAACCTCAAGAATGCACCAAATTGAATACGGTGCAGCAAGATTGGAAGCAATGAAATTGCAAATGGCAAATGAGTCAAGACAGGTTTATTTAGAGTATCAAGATGCTCTGGAACAATCTAAGATTCAAGTTAAGACTTTAACAACAGATGGTTCTGCTACATACAGAGATTTGACAAATTATGCAGACTTTATTGCGGCAGGTTTTGCACTTGTTTATAATAATGAAGTTTATGACGGTACAGACGGTAAAACATTTAATGATTTGGTAGCAAAAATCATTGATGCATCGAATGCAAATGCAGGTGCAGCAGCAGGTACAGCAACCGGTGGAACAACCGGTGGAACCGGTACTACTGTTAATATTGCAGATGGTGTAAGTTTTGAAAAAGCGTTGACTAATATGATTAATTCAGGTTATGTCACAATTATTCAAAAGGATCCTAATTATACAGAAAATAATGGTTTCCATATCCCAAGTGATAGCGATGTTGCGGAACAATTGAAGTTTACTGATTTTGAAACCAGTGTTGCAACTAATACGGGTCTGCAAGAAGTTACTGATGAAACAAATCTAAGAAAAGCAGAAGCAAAATACGAAGCAGACATGAAGCGTATTGATATGAAAGACAGAAAATACGACTATGACCTTGCTGCTCTTGAACAAGAACGTAATGCAATTAAACAAGAAATGGAAACACTCAAGACAGTTGCTAAGGATAACGTTGAAAGAACATTCAAACTATTCTCATAGTCTAGCGGCATAGCGTAAGTTATGACCGATAGGAAGGAGTAAATGGCGGTCATATACGATAAGTTGAGTAAGTAGAATAAACATTCAAAAATAAACATTTACCACAAACGACGAAAGTCAAAACTCGGAAAAGAGAGGTATAACCTCTCAGAGGCGGGAATAATTCCCGCTTCCGATATCCGGGTGGGTTGCCTAAGGCTATAAAATAACAGGGGGTTATGACCGCTCGGACAAAGCAAAAGCAAGAAATACAACCAGAAGAAAAAAAGAAAAAAGAAAGAAAGGATTTATTAAAAATACGGTTTATAAAATAGTTAAAATAAAAAAATAAATCGTAAAACAAGTTTCGTTTCTGAAAATAAAGTGCGATTAAAAAAAGAGAATAATTGCAAAAAAAATAATTAAAATGAGTAAAGTATGTTTTCAGAAAAAAGATAAAAGATTCATAAAATTTCCTAAATTTCCTATAATTCCTTTTCTTATTCCTAATAAGCGCCACTCTGTCCAAACAAAGTGGCTTTTTTTTATTTTATAATTGCAGAAAATAATATAACGATGATAAAAATATGCTATTAATATATTATATATAGTTAGCAGATAAATTAGTATATTTTTAAACGCTGTTATTCAAGTTGAAGATTGTATTATTTAGTTTGCGTGTGGATGAGCCTTTTCGTATTCTTGAACAAGGTGTTGAGTTGAAATGTGAGTATATATTTGAGTATTAGAAATACTTGCATGTCCGAGTAGTTCTTGAACTACTCTTAAATCCGCCCCGTTTTCTATCATTCTTGTCGCAAAACTATGTCTGAAAACGTGTGGAGTTACGTGTTTTGGTAATTCAATTTTATTAACAATCTCATTTATTGAGTTTCTAATACTCTTGTTTTGCAGTCTGTAGCCTGTTTTGTTTATAAAAACCGGAGATTTTTCAGTTGCAGGAGTATTGATCTCTTTTGCGATTAAAGGTCGTGCAATATTTATATATTGGATTAAATATTTTTTGGCTCTTTCGGATATTAATACAATTCTTTCCTTTGCACCTTTTCCAAATACAGTAATTTCGTTTTCATCAAGATTAAGGTCCTCAAAATTAAGTCCGCTTAATTCTGATACTCTCATTCCTGTCGCCCATAAAAGTTCAAGAATTGCCTTATTTCTTAATCCTGCAGGAGTGTTTATATTAACGTTGTCAAGCAGGTTTAGCATTTCATCATCTGTAAGAAATTTTGGCAAAGATTTCGGTTTTTTAGGAGCAGTTAGATTTTCAGCAGGGTTATTTGATAAGTATTGTGTTTTGTGCAGATATTTGAAGAATGTTCTTATAGCGGCTATTTTTCTTGATATAGTTGTTTTTTTGTAGTTGAATTTTTGTATAAAGTATAAATACTCTCTCAATTTATTATAATTAATTTTATCCGGACTTAAATGGTTACACCATATAAAAAAACTGACAACATCAGATTTATACGCTTTAACAGTATAGTTTGAAAAATTTTTTTCAACAGTCAGGTATGCAATAAAACTTTTTATATATACATCAGATGTTGTATTTCTTGCCATTTTAATTTATATCCATGTTGTAATTTATCTCTTACTATTATACAATGATTATAATGTATGCAAACTGGAAAGTATAGAGGTAATATATGAATAAAAAAGTAGTTATCGGAACATTGTCAGTGCTTTTGGGACTTACAACAACTATGTCTTTCGCCGGAACTATTAATTTACAAAAAAATATAGCACAAATTAACAGTTCTATTGAAAAAGCAAATTATAAAGGTGCTGATGAAGTTATATACAGAACTCTTACCGAATACAGTGATAATTTAGAGGTTCAAACTCTTGCTGCTGTATCTTGGGCGTTACAATCTAAGTTAGAGTTGGCTCAAGATCAAATTGACAGGCTTAAATCGCTTGTTCCGAGAAGTTCAAATCTACACTTTGCTCAAGGGGTAGTGTTCTTTAAAAGAATTACTTCTTCAAATATGGAATATAGAACAAAGTCAGATTCTTTGTTTGATATTGCAAAAAGAGAATTCAAATATGCTATTCAGTTAGATCCAAATAATTATAAAGCATACAATGCTTTAGGTGTATTAGAATTAAAAGAAGGCGATATTGATTCGGCAAAATTAAATATAGAAAAAGCACTTCGGTTGTGTCCTGAATATGCAATTGCGATGGATAATTTGGGCACTGTATATCTTGCCCAAGAAAATTTGGAAAAGGCTGAAGAATGTTTTAAAAAAGCAATATTAATGAACCCTAATTCATCTGCTGCATATTATCATATGGCTCAATTAGAGTTTGACAGAGGAAATTATTCTAAGTGCTTAACCTATGTTAATAAATGTCTTGCATGGCAAGGATATTCAAGTTATGCATATAACTTAAGAGGAGATGCATTACGCTTGCAAGGAAATGAAGCAGCCGCTATAGGTGCTTATAAAAAAGCAATTGAAATTTCTCCTGAGAATCTTGCTCCTTATGCTAATCTTGCCGCTATATATGAGGCTCGCAAAGATTTTACGCTTGCAATGGATATGTATAAAACTATCCTTTCTATAAATCCATACTCAGATCAAACTTTATTGAAAGTTGCTGATATGTATTTAGAATCAGGAAAATATAACGAAGCATTGGGTTATTATGAAAAACTTAATACTAATTTAAAAACAGAAGGAATGAAAGGCCTTGCTTCCGCATATTATGGATTAGCAATGGATTCTGCAAATAAAGCAAATTATTCTTCTGATAAAAAGTTGTTAGAAGCGTATGAGTATTTAGATAAGGCAATTCAACTTGATCCTGATGATTTGGAATTGTATCTTGCTAAGGCTAAGATTTCATCATTGATAAATCAATCAGGTGCATCTGTTAATAACTTGAATCAAATTATAAACAGTCCAAGCCGCAAGATTGACGACTATGTCGTTAAAGGTGATGCATATTCTACGTTAGGAAACTATAAAGCCGCTATGGCTGAGTATAAATCTGCAATTAATGCAGCAAAAACTGTAGATGAAAAAACATTTTTAGGTGAAATATTTACTTTCAATAAGCAGTTTGATGAAGCAAAGACAGTATTTAATGATGTTTTAAGACAAGATCCTTGTAATGTTATTGCTCAAAACAACTTGTCTTATATAACCAAGTCAAAAGATTACGCTGATGCACAAGTTAAGAATGCAAGATATTTTAGAGTCAGAAACAGTATGTTTTTTGAAAGAGAATATTTGAATAAAGCGTTAAAGGCTGATCCATACAATCTTGATGCAAATATTTTGATGGGTAGATTAAACCAAAGACAACGTAAATATGCTCCGGCATATAGTAACTACGCAATTGTTGTTGCAAAAGCAAAAGATGCAAAGACTATTGAAACATATACAAAACGTATGAATAAAATGAAAAGTAAAATAGGAAAGGTTTATCAGTCCGGTTCAACTTCTTCTCTCAAACCTGTAAATAACGCTAAATCGTCTACTACATCAAAGAAGAATACATCCGGTATTACGCCTGTTAACCTTAACAAATCTAATACTGTTAAGAAAAACAATAGCACTTCAGGTTCAACAATCGATTATTCTCCGAAAGTGTTTAAGTAACCATGACTGTTTTGTAGCAAATTCACAGATTGAGGTTTGTTATGATAAGTATGAATATTTTACAAACGTTTGAATTATTTTTAAAAAAACCGATAAGTATTTTAAAAAACGGACTTGTCAGTATAGTTCATATTCGTGCGGAAAATATGTTCGCTAAAAAAGCGATTAATGCCCATCTGTTAAAAAACAAGGCTCAGATTACTGTCGTTAATAATGAAAAAGTTTATAATTTTTTGAAAACAGTTACTTATAGAGTTGAAAAACGTAAGGCTTCTCAGTTAGAAGATAACAAACCTTTAAAAACGGAAACTCTGTTGGAAATAAAAAAATGAAACAGTTAGCGGGTACATTCTTAATAAGTGCAGAAAAATTATCTCAATGCCCTGATTATGTATTGCCTGAATTCCCTTTGCTCGGAAGATCTAATGTGGGAAAATCTTCTTTTATTAATGCTCTGGCAAATAATAAGAAACTTGCAAAAACTTCTAACACTCCGGGAAAAACACGGTTGATTAACTTTTTTAATTTTTCTGATAAATTCACTATTGCTGATTTGCCGGGTTATGGTTATGCAAAAATCTCTAAAGAGGTTCAAAATCGCTGGCAAAAACATCTTGAAGAATATTTATTAAACAGAACTCAAATCTCAACTTTAATTCAATTGGTTGATTCAAGACATGATATTCAAAAAAATGATATGCAAATGCGGGAATGGGTAAATGCTCATAAACTCCCGATTATTACCATTGCTACAAAAATTGATTATGTCCCGAAATCAAAAGTATTGAATGTAGTGTCTAACATAAAAAAACAATTTGGAGGGATAGTTCTTCCTTTCAGTGCTGTTGACAGTAGATATAATGAAAAAATATTTGAAGCGTTAGAAGATATTATTAATTCTGTTGAAAAATAATTTCCTTTGGTAAAAGTTCATTTATCATATAAAATGACCCGCAAATTACTGTTAAAATTGAATTGTTAAATTCAATATCATCTATAGTTTTTAGTTTTTTACCTTGAGGATATATTTTTGATAGGGTTTCAAAATCACATGAATTATTATTTTTAAATGTGTAGAAGTATATTTGCTCCATTGTTTTATCAGATGTTATCAGATTAATCATTTTTTCATAATCTTTTGTATTGAGACACCCAAATATATATTGTTTCTTAGTATGAGGGTAGTATCTGTCAAGATTGTTTCTTAATGCTGTAATACAATTAGGATTATGACCACCATCTACTATCAGATTTTTTTCTTTTATATATTGAAAACGACACGGATTTTTTACTTTCTTTAAACCTGAAATTAAAACATCTTCGGACACATTCGGGAAAAGTAAATTTATAGCATTTAGTGCAGGTGCAAGATTTTCGGCTTGATGTTCCCCTTTTAAAGATAGTGCATCCAAGTATTTTTCTTCACAATAAGGAGAGGTTAATACAAACATCGCATTTTCATTGTCTGCTTTGTCGTGAATGACTTCATAGCCTTCTGATGTAATTACTATAGAATTAGGTTTTATAATTCCCGCTTTTTCAAATGCAATCTTCTCTTTTGTATCTCCGAGTCGGTCTGTATGATCTAAATCAATGTGTGTAATGATTGAACAAAGGTTGGTTTTAAGTACATTCGTTGCATCAAATCTGCCGCCAAGACCGGTTTCTATAATTGCAATTTCTACGTTATTGTCCGAAAAATACTTAAACATAATAGCAGTCAGAATTTCAAATTCTGTCAGATGTATTTTGTTTTTTTCTGCAATTGAAATGATTTCACTGTAATAATTAACGAAATCGTTTTTTGAAATCATTTCGTTGTTTATTTGAATTCTTTCTGTGTATTCAAACAAATGAGGGCTTGTGTATAAACCTGTTTTATACCCTGCTTCTTTTAAAACAGATGCAAGAATAGTACAAACAGAACCTTTTCCGTTTGTTCCCGCAACCTGTATACAATGTAAGTTATCTTGAGGGTTTCCGAGTAAACTGAGTATCTCAGAAATTCGTTCAAGACCTAAATTAATATAGAACTTCCCCTGAGAAGTTAAATCTTTTATTGCGTTTTCATAACTCAATGTTGTTATATTATTTTCTGCTAATTTGTTCATAGTTGTCTTCAAGTTCAGCAAGTTTTTCTGCTGTCGGAAGTTTAAATCCGAAGGTAGAACCTTCTCCCAGTTTAGAGTGTACAAACACCTCGCCGGAATGATATTTTTCTACCGTTATTTTTACCAAATGTAATCCTAAACCGGTTCCTTTTACCGTATGAGCACTGTTCTCTACTCGGAAAAATCTGTCAAAAACTTTCTTTTGATTTTCTTCTGAAATTCCGGGTCCTTGATCGGTTACTGCTAAAACAATATAATCCCCCATTTTTTCTGCTCTTATTTTTACGATTGTATTATCAGGAGAATATTTTATTGCGTTTGTTATTAAATTCATCAATGCCCTTGTAATACTGTCAAAATTGATAGGTATTTGCGGAAGTTTTGGTTCTGTCATTACCACAAATTCAAGGTGTTTCTCTTTTGCTAAAATATTTGCTCTATCTACACATTCCTGTACTAATTGTGAAACATCACTCATTTCTTTTTCAAGTTTAACTGTTTTTGCTTCATATCTTGAAAAGTCAAGAATATCATTTACCATATCGTGTAATCGTATAACTTCTTTATTCATTATTTGAAGAAATTCTTTTTGAGTTTCGTAGTCAAATTCATCTCCCATCGAGGATAATGTATCGCTATATGTTCTCAAAACGGTCACAGGGGTTCTAAGTTCGTGCGAAACATTAGATACAAATTGTGAACGTAGTCTATCCATCTCAACTTCTTTAGTAACATCAATAAGTACAATTATATAACCTACGTAATCTCCGTTACTTAAAAACATAGGTGATATTACTGTTTTTAGAACTTTTTCCGAAACTTCAATGTTAAATTCAAGTGGTTTATCTGACATTTCTACAATCGGAGTATTTTTATATTCTTCAATTTTTTCTTTGAATGCATCAATTCCGTTGTTATCGCAGTATTGTTTTATGTTAGTTTTAAGAATTTCTTCATCCGAAACATCAAGTAAATTTTTTGCGTGGTCGTTTACTAACAGAACATTATCATTGCTGTCACATACAATAACTCCGTTTGCAATACTCATAAGAATTGCTTCAAACTTATTTTTTTCAAGCATTAATGATTCGATGGAACTTTCATTATAGGTATGCAATTTTTCAGACATATCATTAAACGCTTTGTACAATTCTCTTACTTCTCTGCTGGCATTTTTTATGTTGAGTTTATATCCGAATTCTCCGGATGATAAACGTTTAACTCCGCCATATAATGCATTGAGTTCTCTTGTTGCAATAATAAGGTTCATTATTATTATTAACCCTATAGTGAGCCAGCAAATTATAAATGCGATTAGAAGTGATAACCTTGTCATAAAAGAAATACTGTCAATAACACTTCCTGTTAATCCGACAGATACAGAACCGACTATTTTTTGATTCCCTGTATCATAACTCAACATAGAAGACGAAACATTTATTCTGGCAATTCTTTTCGGACACATATTATCTTTTTTACTTGAATATATAATATTATCTTTATTATCACGAAATTCAATAAATGCCATGTCATCATTTGATTCAAGTATGGAAATCGTGTGTGTTCTGAGGGTATTGTATAAAGTGTTTTCAGATAACCCTTTCGTCATTTCAACACATTCTATCGCAAGCGATTTTGAAATTATTTGTCCGAAATATTTATAGCATTTATTTAGGTTATCATTGATACTGAATACCGCAAGTAAGAACACAAGCCCGATTAACACCGTGCTAAATGTAAACCCGAGAATTACTAATCTTTTTTGTGCGGACATTCTGTTGAATATTATCATATTGCTATTGTACCACTTAAAAAATCTTGTGCAAATTTGCGAAAATTTGTCCTATGCTTGTTTTTTAAGGATTTAAGTTTATATTATTTGTTAACATTTCTTAATAATTGATATTAAAAAGTCAATTTTTTTAAATGGATATACTTTATATATACATAGGAAATAATTAAAATTTCAAATTAGGATATTAAAGAAATAGGAGATATACACTATGGGTATTGATTTCGGAAAACTTATCAACAATTTAGGTGTAAATGCAGCAAGTTTACAAAATGACAGATCAAAAATTGATACAAAAACCGAACTTAATACTTATGTATCAGGCTGGGATGCAGTAAGAGCAAAAGCAGAAGCCGAAAATGCACAAGTTAAAGATAAATCTGATGCCGTAAATATAGATGCTCTTGAAGCAGAAATGAAGTCTGAACTTTCATCATTTATGGGTGCTGATTTTGGAAAATCAGCAGGTGTTAAAACTCAAGGAACAGAAAAAGAGCCGTTCTTCTCTGCAGAAGATATTTCTTTGGAAAATATGATGTCTTTATTATCTACAGAAGATGGACTTGATATTAATAAATTAAGAGAAGAAAATAAAAAACCTATGTTATCTGACGGAGCAAGAGAAATTTCAACAATGGAAACTTTCGGATTTGATTCAGAATTAACTCAAATCTTAATGGAAACTGCTCCCGGTGCTGTTAAATATATTTCAGATGCAATTAAGTCAGGTGCAGCAGAAAGAATAGAAAAAGGTATTACTAACAGAGGTCAAAAAGTAGATTTAATGGCAGATGCAGGTATTACTGATGTATTAGAAAATATGTTTAAAAATGATATTGCGTAATATTGTTTGATAATCTATATAGTTTAGATTATGCACATTAATCTAATAAAAATAAGAAAAAATACAGAACAATAAAAGGAGGATTCATAACTAAAGAGGAACTTTATATAACAAAGATTTCATCGAAACCGTGCAAAGGAAGGCACGGAAGTAGAGTCCCTTATGGGATATGGGAATAAGATAGTAAGATAAGGTTTGGCGGACAAAGTCCGCCTTTTCTTTTTGTATAAACTATCTTGAGCAAATTGTTCTTGCAACGTGAACACCGGAGGCAGAGGCTTGTAAAAGTCCTCTTGTTACTCCTGCTCCGTCGCCGATAGCAAACAGATTTTTTACTCCTTCGGTTTCCAGTTCGTTGGTTAGTTTTACTCTTGCAGAATAGAATTTTACTTCGATACCGTATAAAAGTGTATATCTTGAGGCTGTTCCCGGTGCAATTTTATCGAGTGCAAAAAGCATTTCTATTATGCTTGTAAGTTGTCTGTACGGCAGAACAAGGCTTAAATCTCCAGGAGTAGCACATTTAAGCGTCGGCTCAATAATGCTCGATTTTATTCTTTCCGGAGTAGATCGTTTCCCCTCAAGTAAATCTCCGAAACGTTGAACAAGTATTCCTCCGGCAAGCATGTTAGCCAGTCTTGCAATGTGTTGACCATATTGAATAGGTTCTTTGAACGGTTCTGTAAATTTTTCACTAACAAGTAGTGCAAAGTTTGTATTTTTTGTTTTTATGTTTGCATAACTGTGACCGTTTACGGTTGCAATTCCGCTGTAGTTTTCTTGTACTACTTCTCCGTTAGGATTCATACAGAAGGTTCTGACTTCATCTCCGAATTTTGGAGAATGGTATACAAGTTTGGATTCATAAAGTTTACTTGTAATCGGATCAAATACAGGAGCAGGTAATTCCACTCTAACTCCCACATCTACTGCGTTATTAACCATGCCGATTTTGTGTTCCGCAAATGCTTGAGTAAGCCAGTCTGCACCTTCTCTGCCAGGTGCAACTACTGTATATTCCGCTCTTATTTCGTCTCCGTTATCAAGAAGTATTCCTTTAACTTGTTCACATTCTACAATTAGTTCTTTTGCTGCAATATTATTTATTATAGTTATTTTATCCGAAAGATAATCTTGCATGCTTTTCAGAACATCAAGACTTCTTTCTGTACCTAAGTGTCTGACAGGGGAGTGTACAAGTTTTAATTCAGCAAGTGTTGCTTGTCTTTCTATTTCTTCAAAAACTTTTATATCTGTTCCGAATACCTCATCTGTCGCACCGTGTTCAAGATATAAATCATCTGCATATCTGATTAAATCAATTGCTTTTTCTCTATCCATGTAGTCAACCAAGTGTCCGCCAACATCAGGGGTTAGCGTTAACTTTCCGTCAGAGAATGCTCCGGCTCCGCCCCATCCGCATAAAAGTCCGCAGCGTTTACAATTTACACATTTTGAAGAACCTTCTCTTATCGGACATTTTCTTTTCTCTATGCGTTGACCTTTTTCGATTAAAACAACCTTCCATTCAGGTTTGAGTTTAACTACTTCCAATGCGGTAAATATTCCTGCCGGTCCACCGCCAATGATTGCTACATTATACATCTCTATCCCCTTAAATAACTTCTTACTTATTTAAGATACTAGAAACACAATCTTTTATAAATCTTTTTTTAAGTAACGTTACAATTTTCACATTTTATTTTTTTTATAATATAATTCAAATAGAGGTATATTATTTATGTTTAATGAAACAAAAACACACGAAATAACGGTCGATACAGTTATATTGACACTAAAAGATGATAGTTTACAAGTCCTATTGGTAAAGAGAGAAAATGAACCATTCAAGGGTAAATGGGCAATTCCGGGTGGTTATGTCAGAATGTCTGAGGATTTAGACGCTGCTGCTGTTCGTGTTTTGAAAGAAAAAACTAATGTGGATAATATTTATCTTGAACAATTATATACCTTCGGTGATCCTTTACGTCACCCTGTAGCAAGGGTTATCACTTGTGCGTATTTTGCACTTGTGCGTGCAGAGGATGTCAATGTTGTTGCGGCAGACGATGTCGCATGGCATAAAGTTAATGATTTACCTGCTCTTGCATTCGACCACAAAGAGATTATTCAGTATTCTCTTAAACGTACCAGAGAAAGACTTGAACTTTGTCCGGTTGCGTATCAGTTGTTAAATGAAAAATTTACTCTTACTGAAATGCAAAGAGCGTATGAACTTATTATGGGTAAAAGTTTGGATAAACGTAATTTTAGAAAGAAAGTTATTCAAACGGAGGGACTTATTGAATTGGAAGAATTCTCTAAATCAGGTTCAAAACGTCCTGCAAGATTGTATACTTTTGAATCAATAAAATTAAATTCTAAACGTGCCCACTTTATTAAAAAGGAGAAAAAATAATAATGTTAGGATTAGTTTGGACTATCCAAGTCATATCAGCAATTTTGTTAATAATTTTAGTATTGATTCATTCCCCGAAAGGCGATGGCATCGCAGGTATAGGCGGTTCTGCTCAAATGTTTTCTTCTCAAAAAGGAGCAGAAAAGAATTTGAATAAAATTACTGCTATAGTAACCGTTGTATTTACGGTTTGCGTGTTCCTTTTAGGATTTGGTATTGTTCACTAAATAATTAAAGTTATATTTTACTTACAATTGTGGTAAAGGCTTTTTACCCTTAGTTGTCATGCGTTAATGTTGTACATATTTATTATCAATAATATTTGTTATTTTTTACTTTATTAAACTAAACATTTGCTTGTAAAATGTGCTAATATATTATAAAATTGCACTTAAGGAGAGGTATCGTTATGAAAACAATAGAAGGTGTATTAACAACAAGTTCAGAAAAATTCTGTATCGTTATATCAAGATTTAATGAATTTATAGGAAGTAAGTTATTATCAGGTGCTTTAGATGAGTTAAAAAGACATGGGGTAGCAGAGTCAAATATTGATGTGGTTTGGTGTCCCGGAGCATTTGAAATTCCTCTTGTTGCAAAAAAATGTGCAAAAACAGGAAATTATAGTGCAATTATCACGCTCGGTGCGGTAATAAAAGGTTCAACATCTCATTATGATTATGTGTGTGCAGAAGTTAGCAAGGGGGTTGCATCGGTTGGTTTGGAAACTGAAATTCCTGTTATATTTGGAGTTTTAACTACCGACAATCTTGAACAAGCGATTGAAAGAGCAGGTACAAAATCAGGTAATAAAGGTGCTGATGCTGCAAAATCCGCTATTGAAATGGTTAATTTGATTAAAGAAATTCGTTAATAAATTTAGAGGTAAAAATGTCCGAAATAATTACAGAATACCGTAATGAAAATACAAAAGATATTGATTTATTATCAACTATTGATATAGTTCGAAAAATGAATGAAGAAGATAAAATTGTTGCTCAAGCAGTGGAATATGAATCTGAAAATATAGCAAGGGCAATAGATATTATATCAAAACAATTTTTAACGGGCGGGCATTTAATCTATTTTGGAGCAGGAACTTCGGGCAGATTGGGTATTCTTGATGCTTCCGAATGTCCTCCTACTTTTAGCGTTGAGCCTGATATGGTGCAAGGAATTATCGCAGGCGGTTATGATGCTATGCGTTTTGCGGTAGAAGGGGCAGAAGATAATTATGATGCAGGTTATGAAGATGCAAAAATTCTTTCGGAAAATGATGTTGCTGTTGTCATATCTGCGAGCGGAAATCCGAAGTATTTATTAGGAGTGCTCGCTTATGCTGATGAAATAGGATGCAAAACAATCGGTATAACTTGCAATTCTCAAGGTAAGATTGCGGATGAAGTAGGAACTCTGATTTGTGTCGAAGTCGGGCCGGAAGTGATTGCAGGCTCAAGCAGATTAAAAGCGGGTACCGCTCAGAAAATGGTTCTTAATATGCTTTCTACAGGTTCTATGATTAAAATTGGCAAAACTTATGAAAATTTTATGATTGATTTGAAAGCAACTAATGAAAAATTAAAGGACAGAGCAATAAGAATTGTTTCACAGATTGCTAATGTTAATAATGCTACGGCGTTTGAAACTCTTGAAAAATGTAATTGGAAAATAAAAACAGCAATTGTTTCTATAATGAAAAAAGTTAGTATAGATGAGGCTGAAAAAGAATTGAAACACTATCATGGGGTTTTAAGGAGAGTATTAGGAGATTTAATTTTAAGTTAATTGGGAGATTTATATGAAATTAACAGTATTGGGTCCCGGATGTTGGGGGTTAACACTTGCGTGGTTGTTAACTGATAATTTTGACGATGTATGTATTTGGGGAAGAACATCTGATTTATCTGATGATTTAAAAACTAATAAACATTGTTCAAAACCATTAGAAGTTCAATTAAAAGACTCTGTAAAAATTACGGATAATTTGTCGGAAGCAATTGATGGTGCAGACATAATATTATCTGTTGTTGCAACCGGAGGAGTCAGACCTGTTTGCGAACAGTTAAAACTTGCTGGAATAAAAGAAAATCAAATAATTGTTAATGCTTCAAAAGGATTAGAACTGAATACTTTAATGAGAATGTCAGAAGTAATTAAAGATGTATTACCAAATCAAAAACTTGCAATTTTGTCGGGTCCAACCCTTGCAAAAGAAGTTTTAATGGGTAAACCAACGGCAGCGACAGTTGCTTGTGAGGATGAAGAAACCGCAAAATATGTTCAAAAAGCGTGTAATGTTCCTAACAGATTTAGATTGTATACGAATACGGATGTTATAGGTGTAGAACTTGGCGGGAGTTTAAAAAACGTTATTGCTATAGCCTCAGGATTTGCTCATGCAATGAACCTTGGAGATAATTGTATGGGAACTTTGTTAGCAAGAGGTATGGCAGAAATAGTCAGAGTTAGTGTTAAACTCGGAGCGAATCCTTCTACTTTGTACGGACTTTCCGGCATGGGTGATTTAATCGCTACATGTTCAAGCCCTATGTCCAGAAACTATACTGTAGGTTCCTTATTAGGTCAAGGTAAAAAAATTGATGATATACTTGCAACTTTAGGTTCTGTTGCTGAAGGGGTTAAAACTTCTAAAGCCGTTTGTGATTTGGCAAAAAAATTAGGAGAAGAAGTTCCGGTTTCTTCCGCTATTTATGAAGCGGTATATACTGATATTACTCCTGAGCAGGTATTGTCAAAACTTATGAACAGAAAACTGAAAAAAGAAGAAATTTATTCATAATGGATTTATGAAATTTAATAAGAATAAAATGCACGCTGCAAATGTGGAGTGCATTTTATATTTTTTTATTAACATGACACAAGTGTGAATTTATTGTATAATACTAAGCAATGAAGTATGCAGTTTATTATTTAAAAAATAGTTTTAATCCTTTAAATGTTCCTGAGCATATTAAACTGGAACATGGACAAATGGTACTTGTTCGTACGGAAAAAGGCGAAGAAGCCTTAAAAGTTGTGCGTGTAAATGAAGAAATTTCTAAAATATGGGAAAAGACAAAATCAAAACCTCAACCTTTTGATTTTATCAGGGTTATGTCACAGAGAGATTTACAGGTATTAGAAGAAATAAAAAAAGAGGAAGTTACTTCATTTTTTAAATGTAAGTCACTGATTGAACAGCATAAATTGAATATGAATTTGACTCAATGCCGATTAACTTTTGATAAAAGAAAAATAACATTTTATTATACAGCACCGGAAAGAGTTGATTTTCGCGGGTTATTAAAAGATTTAACACAGACTTTTAAGCGTGTAAGAATTGATTTACGTCATATTGGAGTGCGTGATGAAACTTCTATAATGGAGGGTGCAGGAGCATGCGGACAGCCGTTTTGTTGTAATACGTTCAAACGCAAATTTGAACCGATAAACGTGAAATTAGCAAGAGATCAGGGAATGCCTATATCTCCGACAAAGATTTCAGGCACTTGCGGAAGGTTATTGTGCTGTTTAACGTATGAATATGCAAATTATATTAATGCTGCAAAGGGTATGCCGCCTATCGGTTCATCCGTTATGACACCTGACGGTCTTGGTAGAGTTTGTTATATTAAATTTTTAACAGGAACTGTTGCTGTTAAACTTGAGGACGGCAAAACTCATGAATACTTAAAAGGTGATGTTGATATGGTGGATGCTGATGTCAACGTTGAGATTGATTTACCTGTTAATAATTACACTCAAGATGAAAAAGTTGATATGAAACAACTTAAACAATTAGAAGATGACAGAAACTCCTCAACGGGAAATGTTTAGTGATATAAAATGCTTCAAAAACAGTATAGATTGAAGAATAAATACGCATTTACTGCGACATATAGAACAAAAAATTTTCGTCATAAAGGCGGAATAACTTTGAATGTCGGGAAAGAAAATAAATCGGAACAGCCCGTAAAAATAGGTTTTGTCGTTAGTAAAAAGACTCATAAAAGAGCGGTAAAACGAAATCGTTTAAAACGATTAATGAGAGAAAGTGTCAGATTATACTTGAAAGAAGATGATTTAACATTAAATAGATATATGTCTTTAATATTTACCGGACATTCAAGTGCTTTAGGTAAAGATTTTAAAGAAATAAATGAGGCAATAAGACAATTAATAAAAGAGGTATCATAATGCTAATAGATGCAGATTTGCCGCCTAATGCCAAAGTTATTGATGAAACGTTGTTGTATCCGAGATATCCTTCCGGATTGACAGAAGGTCAAAGCCCGTTGGAGAGATATCAACATTCGGCTTTGAAAGAACCTGTTTTAAGACTGGCTGATTATATTTATGATTATAACGGGAATTATATTGCTCCCGGAATGTATGAATTGGCTCTGTCTGATGATAAAGAGTTTTTATTATTGATAGAATCTCATAAACTTGTGGCAGTAATACCTGTTTTTAAATTATCTCAAAATCAGGCTGAGGTTGAACGTCAGGCAGAGTTAAAAAGACAGCATAATAAAAAATTTTTCAAACGAAGAAAAGTTAAATATCAGGAAAAATTGCAGGCTATTTTGAGAAAAAAGTACGCTGAAGATGCCATAACTCCGCCGGAAGAAGATTATACATATATGAAAGCGGAAATAGAATACATTGTAGACGGAGGTTACTATTTAATCACCTATGAAAACGGGATGTATAGAGCGTGGGGAGCAATTAAGGTAAGAAATGAATTTGGTGGTAAAAAACCTGCTCAATTACGAGAAAAAACAGAATAAATAGTTCCTTAAACTTGAAAATTTGTCATTTTTCTGATAAAATTATGGCAATTATTGTGAGGAACAGATTTGACAGTTACAAAAGAGTTAGATATTGATTTATCATTCAAGAAAAACAATGTAGATGAATTATTTTTCAATTTAAGTGAAAATCCGAATGGTTTTAAAAATAAAGATTTTAGATATACTCTCAGTTTGATTTATCAACTTGTAGAAGATGAATTTGAAGGAATCTTTTTGAGTCCGAATTCTCCTGTTAGAAACACCGATTTCTTTTTAATAAACGACGGTAGTGCTGCTGACAGCAAGTTGTCGTTTTTTGTCACGCCTACAAATAATTTTCAATTTTATTTAAAATCTAAGGGGTCAATGTTTAGATTTTCTTCTAAAGAGGTTGAAGGAGAAATAGGTTATGTAATGCCGCTTGATATAGTCCTTGATTATTTTGGCGGATTTGGAGAAATCGTTGATTTTAGTTCGTTAACACAAACTTTCGCTTATTTTAATAAGTTAACTCAATTCGTTATGAAGTTGGTTGAGAAATTATATTTCATTCCGACAGTAAAAAGACATGGCGGATTTTTTAGAATTGTATATGAACCGATTATTTCAAATCAGAAAATTGCAAGAATTATCAACGATTTAGAACGTTGTATGCCTGATAATTTGTTCATACGTGGAGAAAAACCGAAGAAATTTGTTAATGAATTCGTTCATAGTTATTTGAATTATATTGTTTATAAATTTTTGAGTATAAAAAGTTACAGATTTAAAGATGTAAAATCAGGTAATTATTTGATTAAAGATTTAGAACAAAAATCTTTGCTGAGAGGAAAAGATATAGCAGAAGATTTTGATCAATGGTTTGATGAACTATACCTCGGGAAATATGATGTAATTCCTTATTTCAAAATCAATAAACTTGATGATGATAATTTTGCACTAAAAATTTATATCAAAAATCGAAAACTTAATGAGTCAGTATTAATAGATGAATTATACGAAAAAGATAGTGTATGGGATGCACAGAGTGCGGATATTGCTAAAATTGTTGAAAAACAATTGAATTTCGCAAACAGATATATGCCGGAACTTGAACAGTTGTTTGAAGAAGGTAACGATTTGACCTTAAAATTAAATCTTTCTGAAGTTTATAAAATTATTGCTCAAACATCTTATTATTTACAAAAGGCTCAGATAGAAGTTATTTTGCCTGAGGAATTGAATAATATAATAATTCCTCGTGCATCAATTAATGCAAAAGTTAAAGCATCACGTTCAAATGAGTTGATGGATATATTCAATACCGTTTCCTCCGGTAAAATATCTCTTGATGATATTCTTGAATTCAATTATGAGGTTTCTATCGGCGACGAAAAGATTTCTCTTGAAGAATTTAATAAACTTGTTGAATCGAACAATGGTTTAATAAAATATAAAGATATGTATGTTCTTGTTGATAAAGAAGAAGGTAGAAAACTCGCAGAACAAATATTAAATGCAGATCATAAGAAAATGACAAGACTGCAATTATTGCATGCATCAATGTCGGGCAGACTTCAAGAATATGATTTTAATTATGATGAAGCGTACGCAAATGTTATAAAAGATTTTTCGAAAGCGGTAGAGGTTGAGCCGCCAAAAGATTTGAATGGGGAACTTCGTTTATATCAACAAACAGGCTTGAAATGGCTCTGGACAAATGTTTCAAAAGGTTTTGGCTGTTGTATGGCAGATGATATGGGGCTTGGTAAAACTATTCAAGTTATATCTTTAATTTTAAAATTGAAGGAAGAAAATAAATTAAAAGAACCTGCTCTTGTAATTTGTCCTACAACTCTTATGGGAAACTGGATGAAAGAATTGCAAATGTTTGCACCTAATTTAAAAGTAGGAAAGTATCACGGTTTGGATAGAAAACTTGATACCAAATTAGATGTAATATTAACAACGTATGCAATAATGAGAATAGATATAGAAGAAATGAAAAAGCAAAACTGGGGAATGATTGTTGTTGATGAAGCACAAAATATTAAGAACCCTGATACTGCTCAAACTATGTCTATTAAGATATTAAAATCAGATATTAAAATTGCTATGACAGGTACTCCTGTTGAAAATAGATTAACCGAGTTATGGAGTATCTTTGATTTTATTAACACAGGTTATTTAGGTTCGTTAAAAGAATTTCAAAAGAGTTATGCGATACCTATCGAAAGATTTAAAGAAAAATCAAGAGCGGCAAAACTTAAAATGTCCGTATCGCCATTTGTATTAAGACGTCTTAAAACTGATAAATCAGTTATTTCCGATTTGCCTGATAAGGTAGTTATTAATGATTATTGTTATCTTACAAAGGCTCAAACAATGTTATATGAAAAGACATTGAATGAAATGATGAATACAATAAGCGGAGTAACAGGAGTTAACAGACGTGGAAATATCTTCAAGTTGATAACCTCTCTAAAACAGATATGTAACCATCCGTATCAATTCTTAAAAGCAGGTGAAATGACAAAAGAAATGTCCGGAAAGATGGAAAAGTGTGTAGATTTGGTTTCAAGTATACTTGATAGCAATGAAAAAACACTTATATTTACCCAATATAAAGAAATGGGAGATGTTTTGACGCATATTTTATCAGATGAGTTTAATGAAGAACCTCTGTTTTTCCACGGGTCATTAACTGTCGGTCAACGTGAGAAGATGATAGAAGAATTTCAAAATAATGATGATAAACACATTATGGTTCTGTCATTAAAAGCCGGCGGAACAGGGTTAAACCTCACTAAAGCAACAAATGTAATTCATTATGATTTATGGTGGAATCCGGCAGTTGAAGATCAGGCTACTGACCGTACTTATCGTATAGGACAGGATAAAAATGTAATGGTTCACAGAATGATTACTCTTGGTACATTTGAAGAAAAAATTGATGAAATGCTAAAATCTAAAAAAGAACTTGCCGATCTTGCCGTATTTGAGGGTGAAAAGATTATTACTGAACTTTCAGATGAAGAAATTTATGAAATATTCACTCTATCAGCCATATAATTATAATTTTACTACCAGATTCGCCGAGTTGTCTTTTGTTGAAATTCTGTCTTGAATATTTGGAAAAACTTTTTTATAAAAAGGTTTTTCAGTGATTCTTGAAAATACTTGCATCTCCTCAAATCCTAAACCTTTGAAATATTCACAAACTCCTTTAATCAAAGAAGAACCAATCCCTTTTATCTCTCTGTTTTTTTGTTTGATAATATTAGTGTCTGCTTGTAAAAATTTGATATCTGCTGTTTTATCGTAGAGGAAAAAATCAACAATTCCTAATATTTTAGAAGAATCCATGTTCTCAAAATCTTTGTCTTGTGAAGTCAGAACGAAAACTCTTTTTGACTCATTTGTTTTTGAACAAAGCATCATCGGAAGAAATTCCTCTCCTTTCCAAAGTGTTTGAAGATTGTCTGCTGCTTTGTAATCTGACGGATTATTAAAATCTAACTCTACAATGTGTGCATCAGCATTACTATATGCGTTTTGAACTTTTTTCAACACGCTTGTTTTCAGAATTGGCTTTCCGCAAAATGCAGGGTTGTTATTTATACCATTAGTTATCATATTTGCTTTAAAAATCAAATATAAAAATTTTTGCTAATGTTTTTTATATTTGATTTTTATTCAATAATAAAGGCTTTCATAAACTTCAATTGCTCTTTCGATAGCACCATCCATATTGTAATATTTGTAATCGCCTAATCTTCCTAAGAAGTATACATTTTTATATTTATCTGCTTCATATAAATATTTGTGATACAAATCATAATTTTCGTCATTAGGGATAGGATAATATCTTTCATTTTTACCTAATTCAAAATCCTCTGAATATTCTTTCGCTATGACTGTTTTATTAGATTTGTCATTCAAATAATATTTATACTCGTGGATACGAGTAAAGTCATAGTTGCAAGGGTAATTAACAACCGCATTTGATTGATAGTATTCTGTGTTATGGGTTTCTAATGTGAACTTAACGCTTCTGTATGGGAGTTGTCCGAATTTATATTTAAAAAATTCATCAATAGATCCTGTATAGAATATTTTATCAAATTTCTTTAAATCTAACGTTTTGAAATCCGTGTTTAATTTAACTTTTATATTTTTGTGATTTAACATATTTTTAATAACTTGGGTATAACCGTTGAGCGGAATACCTTGATATTTATCTTGGAAATATCTGTTATCCTTACTTAAGTACACAGGAATCCTTGCAACTGCATCATCAACATCAGCAGGCGAAGCACTCCATTGTTTTCTGGTATAATGCAAAAAGATTTTATCATATACATAATTTGCAAGGTATTTTAAATCGTCATCATCTTGTCTTTGAAACTCAAGAATAGGAACTTTTGTATTTATATTAAAGTTATCAAGTAATTTATGCTCTAAAAGTTCTGCGTATGATTTTGGAAAAACATCATACAAGGTATTAAAATTGAACGGAATATGAGTTTCAATACCGTCAAGCAGACCAATAACTTTATGCATATAAGTGTTGAAATCTGTGAATTGTCTAATGTATTTCCATACTTTTTCTGAATTTGTGTGGAATATATGAGAGCCGTAGGATTGTATCATTATACCGTTTTTATCACGGTAATCATAGCAACTTCCTCCAATATGACTGTTTTTATCTATGATTAATACTTTTTCATTTGATTTATCTGCTAAAAGATTTGCAATCGTTGCTCCTGAAAAACCTGCACCTACTACTAATATCATCTCTCATTCCTTTTTTATTAATAATCTTTAGTACATTATAACTCATTATTAATACTTGTTCAATAATTTATTGTGATATTCTTTTAAGAAATTATTATTTTGAATATATTATAAAATATTAAAGTTTGTATATAATAGATTCTTATCTCTGAACAAATTTTTCTTAATTTCGTTATAATAATAACAGGAGAATATTCTATGAAAAAATTATTATTGTGTTGTTTGTTGTTTGTACTGAGTTGTTATTCCTTTGCCCTATCAAAATGCACTTGCGGATGTTCACATTGTTACGGGCACTCATCTCATTCACACTCTTATTCACACCATAATTCTTCAGGGAGTAATTCTCATCCTGTATATTTAATCAAACGTGATTTCAAAAAAGAAGAAATAAAATTCCCTAATTGTAAAGAACATTATGCAGTAGAAGAAACTACAATAAATTATTTTTCTGACGGGACAAAAAGAACTTATTCAACAAGTACAATTTTTAATTCAGACGGCTCTGTTGTAGTTTCTGACTGTAACGGAGTGAAACATATTATATATAATAATAAACACTATTTCTTAATCGGAAAAAATAAAGGATATCAAATAATTAACTCTGACGGAAGTCCAAATACATCAAAGTATTATTCTCGAATGACAATGCTTAAACCTGACAGATTTCTTGTAAAAAGAAATAAGTTATTCGGTATTATAGATATAGATGAAAATATTATTGTTCCGATTAAATATCAAAAATTTGAGGATGTCGGTAATGATATATTTTTGACAAAACTAAACGGTTATTGGGGAATTGTCGATATTGATAATAATTCTCTTATCCCAAATGATTGCGATAAAATCAAACCTTTGTTTGATACATACGTAATAAAACGTTATAACAAATACGGACTTGTCGATTTAAACGGTAAAATTATTTTGGATATTAAATATGATAAGATAAAAAAATTAGGTGAATATATTCTTGTAAAAAAGAATAAATTATTTGGGGCTTTGGATATGCAAGGGAATCCTGTTTGCGGAATTAAGTACAAAAAAATTACACTTGATAGGAATGTTTTAAAACTCGACGGAGATAGAAACAAAAGTTTTGATATTATGAAATAGGTTGCTTTTATTGACATTTAACTGTATTTGTAATAAGTTTCAATATGAAATCGGAGTAACTATGCAAATCACTAAAACCAAACTTAAAGCAGCAGGTTATGCTGTAAAAAACAGATTATTAGGATATCATTTACTAAAAAATTCAAAGGAAGCATCTCCTGAAACAGTAAATATGATAAAATACAGTCATAATACAAATGATTATAATGACTATGTTACCTCTTATGTTCGAATCCATAAAAATTTTGCACAGACGGCTTCGACTGAAACAAGAGAAAATCTTAAATCAACAAGATATAGTCTTGACGGAAAAACTTTAACTAATAAAAAATCAATTACTTATATTCCAAATAATAAAGAAAATTCAAAAATGGCCCAAAAAACGGATGGACATTCCTTAGACGAAAGAATTATGCCAACACATAATCTTGAATTTATGGATAATGCTATAGATATTCTACTTGAAAAAGATTCACAAAAATTCTATGCATCCGCTCTTGAAAATGTTTCAATGAGAAGTAATATTGAAGGAACAGGTAAAAGAACAAGACCAAACTTTTTTAAAGTTCTTTGGGATAATTTATCAAAATAAGATTATAATCCTGCTCTGCCGCCCCAATCTTTGTAGAGAAAATCCTTAATCCAATTGATTAATAAAGGATAGGCTATGTTATTATGCCCCATATCACGCATTTCTTTTTCGTTTTCAGCCATTTCGCCTATACCGTGTTTTTGTTTGTAAATCCAAGAATACATTCCTGTTCTGTCTGCCCCTGCACGACAATGGATATGTACTTTCCCTCCTTTTTCTCGGATTCCTTCAACTAAATCCAAGAATTGTCCGATTTGTCTTTCGTCAGGATCGTGAGCATCTGTAGGAATGTTATGATATTTTATACCTGCTTTTGAAGCAAGTTCTCTTTCTGTCAAACAACGACCGACATCATCTCTCATCCTGAAATTAATAATATCAGTTACACCATGTTTTTTTAACCATTTAATATTTGCTTTCCCGTCAGGTTGTGCTGAGCGTGATACTAATTCGTCAATAACTTTGTAATTATCAGGTTTTTTTGCGAAGGTTAATCCTAACATATTCTAATCTCCTACATTGAGGTATATATATTTAATATTTCTAAAAAACAAAATTGCTTAAAAATAATAAATTATTACAAAATTTTTACAAAAATAAAGCGGTAACCTTGGGGTAACCGCAAAAATATAATTTCTCCCATAATATATTTTGTTAATCTACGATATTAATTCTTCCTGTAATATCAATATCGATAGGTTTATTAAGATGTTTTATATAATCAGATATTAACTTATCTTCACTAAAATCAAACAATTTTTCTGCGTGATCCAGTTGATTAAATGATTCAATTCCATCACCGCCTCTTAGGATGAAATCATCAGCGGCAATTCTATAAATTTTATTTTCATCAGGATTATTTACATCAATATTTCTTTCATTACCATCTTTATCTGTATATTTCATTTCAAGAAGTTCTCCGGTAGATTTCTTGACAGAATATACCAATCCTGAAGCATATATTAATCCTGGTTTACCGTTTGCATCAACAACTGATTTGCAACCTGATTTGATACCGTTAACTAAATCTTTTTCGTTTATTGTAGTAATTGCCATACCATCCCCGAATGGAGAGATTGATTTAGTATCAGAAGTATCAATAGTTCCCGGTTCAAATACATTTCTTATGTTCCCTGCATTAACAATACCGATATCAACATTTAATTCATTTCTGATTGCATCAGCAACGAAGTTTGCATGAGGATTTTCTTCACTCAAACGTTGTTTAGGACAAGGAAGTGCTGAGCGGATAACTCCAAGTTTTTCAGGTTCTCCCATTATTTCATCAAATATTTTTTTGTAAACGAGATTTTTATGACGTTTGCTTGTTTCATATAAATTGTTTGATGCTCCGACCAACACCCCTTCTTTATCGAATACTAAATCAGCCTTACCATAATAGTTTCCGTCTTTTTCAGCATTGGTAATAAGTACGGGTTCTCCGGATTTTGAAAGGAATAAATTTTCTCCGGGTCTTATACCGTTAACATAAGTATGAGAGTGTCCGCCTATAATAACATCAACTCCTGAGGTGTTTTCGGCGATTACTCTATCACCTAAATGTCCGACGTGTGATAGTAAGAAAATATGTTTAATATTTTGTTTTTTTAACTCATCAACTTCTTTTTGAACACCTTTTATAGTATCAGCCATTGTATCAACTTTAAAATCAGTATACAATTCAGGGTGTGTCATTCTTGTACGCATGTCAACCGGAGCAATGCCCACAACACCATATTTTACACCTTTATAATCTCCGATATATGAATCTACTAATTTGTCATGAATATATGCACCTTTTTCATTTGCAGGGGCAGATTTTGAGGTTTCATCCTGTTTAAAGTTCCCTGCCATATATTTCATTTTTAAATCTTTTGTTAGTTCTTTAAATTTTTGCTCTGACATATCAACATCATGATTCCCAAGTGCAGAGGATTCAAAATCTTCGCCATCCATATATTTTAAGATACACTTGTTGATATTATCGTTTCTATCATCACCAAGCATATTATCTCCGCCGGAGAATCTTAAATCACAATCTCTTAGTGCATCGCCGATTTTTTCTAATTTCATATACTGGCCATGAATGTCATTAGTATATCCGACTTTTAATCTTGTTGTTCCGTCTGCCTGTATAGGGGATGTTACGTTTGCTTCTTCTTTAAATGAAGGTTGTTGTGTGATATTTGATACAAAATACTGTAATGATGGTGATTTTATTGTTGAAGAATAATTATATATCTTCATTTTATGAACTTTATTTTGAGTTTGTTTATCAGGCAAATCTCCACCGCCCTGTTGTGTATAAACATTAGGCAAGTATCCGGATCTGTGAGTCGTTTGAATATTATGGGAAGTGAAACTTATCATACACACCTTTTTCTATACTGTTTTAATACTTGTGCTAATTATTTTTTGCTAGTATAAAAACTTTTTTTAATATTTATTTACATTGACAAATATTTTAAGGATTCTCTTAGCAATTCCTCAGAATCATCTTTATTTGTACATTTCCCCATTACGACATTGTATGTCGTGCTGATTTCTTCATCTGTGTACCCCAGTGATAACAGTACTGATGTTGTTTCCTGACATGCCGGTGTAAGTTCTATTGTTGAGAATTTATCCGGCACCACGGAAATATTTGCTTTTATTAATTTATCTCTTAGTTCTAAGATTATTTTTTGTGCTAATTTTGCACCTACCCCTTTTGCTAAAGTTAATTCTTTATATTCTTCATTTATTACAATAGATATTAAATCGCACGTATCAAATCTACCCAATAATGCCAGAGCCATTTTAACCCCAACTCCGGACACAGACGTTAAATACATAAAAATATCTCTTGTTTCTTTTTTCAAAAAACCGCATAAAGACATTGAATCTTCTCTGTGAATCAGTTTAGTATACAGTTTTATTTCTTGATCGATATCTGTATCAGAATTAAAATCCATTTCGGATACTTCAAGTTGATAACCTACTCCGCACACATCCAGAATAAAATAAAACCCTGTAGATGTACTGTATTTATCACTTAATGTTCCTCTTAGATACTCAAACACAAATAACTCCTCTTAATCAAATCTTTCGTTTGTTCACGAATATCTTTATCAACTTCAAATATTTCATCAATTGTTGGTTTTAAAACAGGCGAATGAGATGAATATATTTTTTCTGTAATATCATATATGTCGTAAAGTTTAATTTTCCCTTCTAAGAATGCAAAAACCGCTTCTTCATCGGCTCCGTTAAGAGCAACAGTTGCCGTACCTCCTATCTTACCTGCATCATAAGCAAGGTTTAAGAAAGGGAATTTTTTAAAATCAGGTTCAATGAAATCTAATCTCGCGATTTCTGAGAAACTAAAACTTTTTGATTTAATTCCTTCAAATCTGTCAGGATAAGTAATTGCATATTGAATTGGAATATGCATACTTGGTAATCCTAATTGAGCAATAACACTTCCGTCAACATATTCTATCGCCGAATGAACAATACTTTGCGGATGAACAACAACTTTTATTCTATCATAAGGCATATTAAACAAATGATGTGCTTCAATTATTTCTAACCCTTTATTCATAAGAGTTGCACTATCAACTGTTATTTTTCTGCCCATGTTCCAACGAGGGTGTGCCAGTGCTTGTTCTACGGTGGCAGATTTCATATCTTCTATTGTTTTATTTAAAAACGGGCCGCCTGAGGCTGTTATAATCAATCTGTCAACTTGAGAAATATCTTTTATACATTGATGTATTGCACAGTGTTCGCTATCAACAGGAATAATTGAAACCCCGTTTTGTTTTGCTAAATCCATGACAATATCACCTGCCATAACAAGAGTTTCTTTGTTTGCAAGGGCAATGTTTATTCCGTTTTTAATAGCGGTTAATGTCGGTTTCAACCCTATTTTACCTGACACGGCAACAAGTATTATATCAACAGATTTATCGGAACAGATTTCTTCTAACCCTTCTGAGCCAAATAATACTTTTTTGCACCCGACAACTTTTTCCGGATTCTTTGATACGGATACATATTCAGGTTTAAACTTAACTATCTGTTCATTTAATAAATCAACATTCCCTCCTGCAGAGAGTCCGACTATCTCAAATTTATCAGATAATTTTTCTATTACCTCCAGCGCTTGAGTTCCTATTGAACCTGTTGAACCTAAAATACTAATTCGTTTCTTCATATATTAATTGTACTTCAACAATAAAAATTTTTTCATAAATCATGAACATGTATTTTACAAAAAGTAATCAATACTGTTATTTATTTTTATGTTTATGGTCGTGTTTGTCGCAATCCATTATGTTGTCAAAGTTGTTGATAATTTCTTCATCGTGATATTTTATTGCGTGTTCTGTTCTGTCATGTAAATCAATTAAGTGATAATGCATTGATATTTCTAAGTCAATGATTGCAATATTATATCGATAGATAGAATTAACATAATCCTCCATTGATTTATTATACATATTTCTTGCATATATCAATTCAAGTTGGTCCATTTGTCCTTGTTTATATCTTTCGATAGTTTTGCATAGTGCATCAGATGAAAGGAGAAGTTGTTCTTTTGATATAGGAATTTGAGCCTGAGTTTTGTTTACAATATTTAAGGCTTTTCTAACTTGAAAATATAAATCTTCTTTAAATTTATCAATTTCGGTTTTTGCGAGTTCAACCTGAGCGACACCACCTTTTATGCTATGTTTTAGATTCATAGCGTTCAAGTCTGCAGTTAAGTTTACTCCCACAGAAAGTTCATTATTGTTAAAATGATTTGTACTTAATCTCCCATATCCGACATTAGCACTTAATTCAGGAAAATAAGAACGTTTTATTGCTAACAGTGATTGTTCCATAGCATTTTTTGTTGATATTAAAACCTGCAAATCAGGACTGTTTTTATACGCAATATCTATGGCTTCTTCATAACTAAATTTTGGAATAAAATTTTCAGATTTACTTTGTTCTGCAGGTATTTTTACGGTTTTATTTTTTCGTATGAGTTTATATGGAAAACAATATTTTCTATAATTATCATTAAATGATAGGGTTTCTTGTATTTTATAATCAGGAGCATTTAAAAAGTACATTGAATTATTTAAGTCTTCTTTTGCGTTTTTTAATTCGTCCTGTGCTTCTAAAATCTTATTCTTAATCTTTAGTTGTTCAATTTCAGCATTAAGTAAATCTATTCTGTTAGCCTTTCCTGAGTTAACCATAGATTTTATATCATTGATTAGAATAGTATTTATATCTAAATCCATTTTTTGAGTTTCAAGGAGCGAATATGCTCTTAAGAGGGCATAATATTTAGTTTTTATAAAAAACACCGTAGAACATACACTGTCCATAAATTCGTATTCTGCCCCGATTTTGTAAAATTCTTCCATTTTAATATTAGCATTTGATCTGCCGAAATCCCATATCATCTGCCTTAAAGATACTCCAACATTTGGAAGTTCTCTATATATGGAATGGAACTCTTTGTTGTTAGAATTATTAAGTTGTCCGTAACCGACACCTGCTCCTATAGTAGGGAAATAAACTGATTTCGCAATTCCGACATTGCTTTTTGCTATATCAAGTGCATATTTTCGTTTTTTTATAACGGGACTGTTTTTAAGACCTATAGAAATACAATCTTGAATAGTAAGAACTGTTCCGTCAACGATTTCTTTAGGTGGTTTAGTTCCGTGATGACAAGTACAGCAATCACAATGTTCCCCTTCGTGTGCGAATACGGAAACATTTATCCCGCATAAAAACAATAAAACTATTATGGCAAGTGTTAATTGAAATCTTTTCATATCCCTAAAATATTGTTCATATAAGGGATATGTTCCCCTTATTAAACAAGTCCTTCTTTCACGGCTTTTACTGCTGCTTGTACTCTATCATTAACACACATCTTTTGCAAGATTGAACAAACGTGTGCTTTTGCAGTATGAACACTAACTATTAATTCTTTTGCAATTTCCGTGTTGCTTTTCCCTGCGACAAGATGTTTTAAAACTTCTTGTTCTCTTTCTGTTAGCGGAATTTTATTTTCCCCTGAATTATGTTCGTTCATTAGTTTAAAATTCTCTTGTTTAGGAAATGCTTTTAACACTTTTTTACCAACTTCCGCATCAAGCCAGCACACACCTGTATATACATCTCTTATCACATCTGCCAATTTGACGGGGTCAATATCTTTCAGGCAATATCCTGTTGCACCCGATGTTAGTGTTGCTATTACTTCTTCTTCCCTGTCGTGTGAAGTTAAGGCAATAACTTTAATGTTTTTATTTAACTCTTGAATTTTGTTTATAGCCTCAATCCCATTCATACCGGATAGTCCTAAATCCATTAATACAACATCAGGAGTGTATCTCTCTATTAATTTAAGACCGTCTTCTGCATTATCACTTTCTGCAATAACATTTATATCTTCATTTTCGTTCAAGGCACATCTTAAACCGACTCTTGTAAGTTTAAAATCTTCAACAATAATTACTTTTATTTCTTTTGTTTTTGTTATCATTTTTATCTCCTTTATTTTACTTTTGATTAGATTATAAAACTTGAATAATCTAATGATATTAGCCAGTTTGGCAATATATTTGCGATTTACAATATCTTATTTTCCCCTGTTTAAAAATTTATAGTTGTTAAAAATTCAATCTTAACTAATCTGATATTTTAGTGTAGAATTATTGTATGAACAGAAAAGAATTTTTAGATGTTAAACGAATAGTAATAAAACTCGGTACAAATGTTTTGAGAAATGAAAATGGAGATGTTGCATTATCTCGGATATATTCATATATTGAAAGCATTTGTAAATTAGTAAAATCAGGAAAAGAAGTAGTTCTTGTAACCTCCGGTGCAGTAGGACTGGGTAAGAAAAAATTGAGTTTGCCGAATACAGACGGAGTGGCACTGAAACAGGCATGTGCCGCAATCGGACAAGGGAATTTGATGTCACTTTATGAGGAAGGTTTTGATACTTATGGTGTCGTAACAGGGCAAATTTTGCTTACTCAGGATGATTTTTCTCAGCGTAAAAAGTATCTTAGTCTTAGAACTATATTGAATAAGTTACTGGAAATGGGTGCAGTTCCTATTATAAACCAAAATGATACAGTGACTGTTATTGAAGGATTAGATGATTCGTTAGAACAAGTTCAAATGTGTTTTACCGATAATGATAAGTTGTCTGCATTAGTATCAAGTGCATTAGATACAGATTTATTATTAATACTTTCTGACGTAGACGGGTTATATGATTCAAACCCTAAAGAGAATCCAAAAGCAAAGATTATAACGGAATTGAACGGGGTGTCCAAAGAGGTAATGGCTATGGGCACAGATGCTTCAGAAGGCGGCAGAGGCGGTATGCGAACAAAATTAGAGGCAGCAAGAATCGTTACTCGTGGCGGCGGAAGGGTATTGATTGCTAACGGAAAAATTCCGTATATTATTGATAAGTTATTTAATTATGAAGAATACGGTACAACCTTCACTCCGGATGAAGATTTAGCAGAAAAGAAACGTTGGATTGGATATTCTACAAACATTATCGGGCATGTTATAGTTAATGATGGTGCTAAAAAGGCTATGTTGGAAAAAGATTCGAGTTTATTGCCGATTGGGGTTGTAAAAATAGAAAATGACTTTAAAAAAGGAGAAGTTGTTTCAATTCTTGATGAAAAAGGGGTTGAATTTGCAAGAGGTATCGTTAATTATAACGCTGATGATTGTAAACGTATTATAGGTAGTCATTCTAAAGAGATTCTTAATTTATTAGGGTTTAAAAACTATGATGCTATAATAACCCGAGATTATATAACTATTTTATAAAAATTGAGTGTATAATATTGGTATGAAGAAGATACTATCGTTGTTTATATTGGTGTGTTTTTTGATATGTCCGACAACAGTATATGCGGATGTATTGAAAGGTGGTGTTCAGGAAAATATAGATTTTCATTTACCTGACGAGATATACACAGGCGAATATAAAGAAATAGATACAAAAGAAGTTATAGAAATGACAGTCGATCAAGTAATAGATGGTAATCTTTCTATAGAGGGGGATGAATTTTTTGCCAAAGTAACAGGAGATGTAGGTAAAAACGGAGTAGTGCTGCCAAAAGGTACAGTTGCTCATGGCGTAATTACACAGACACAGGAAGCAAAAAGATTGGGTCGAGACGGATATGTCAGTCTAAAATTCGATTATTTGGTAACACCTGACGGTCGTCACATTCCTATAGAAGGTGGAGTATCCTCAAAAATGCATCCTATAAAACAGTTTGGTAAAATAGTTGCAACAGATGTAGGATATACTGCAGTCGGTGGAGTTGCCGGTGGGTGGGTTGCATTGAATACTTTAGGTATAGAGGCGGCTATAGCATCTCATGGATATACTGTTGCAGGAGGGGCTGCTATAGGCGGTACAATAGGACTTGTTATGTCTTTGTATAGAAAAGGTAAAAATGCTCTTATCGCTCCGGGAGATCAAATTAAAATCAGATTAAAAGCACCTGTCGAGTTGCCTGTTTATCGAGATGAAGCATTAAAACAAGAAGAAATAGAATATCCGGGGTTCACTGTTCATATTACAAATGTTCAATATGTGAAAGATCCGTTCGGAGAGCCAAATACTCTCGCTCTTACTATCAGAGTTGAAAATCTTTCAGATAAAACTTTTGCCGGCATGGATACAACTCTTACAAATGATTATAAGCAGGTTTTTTATCCATCTGTTTTTGAAGATTCTTCTATGTTTTTTACTCAAATTAAACCCGGCGACAGAATTATCGGTAAAATGTATTTTCCTGTCAATAACTTAAAAGGTACGTATTGGTTAACTTTTTATGACAGATATACCAAAAAAGAACTTGCTAAAGTTTCATTAGATAATGCATATAAAGGTGTGTCTTCAAAAACTAAAAAGAAGAATGAACGGGTAAGAAAAAAGACAGGAAATTTTTACAGAAAAAGAGAAGTATAAAAAAGGCTTGCATCTTGCAAGCCTTTTTTTTATAACATATTTTTTCTCATTCTTTCTTTCGCTTTTTCTAAAGATTTTAGTCTTGATTCAGATTGCTTCAATTGTTTCTTTAAAGTTTTGCGTTCGGTTTTTAAAGTTGCATATTGAGCATCGACATCTGCAAATTTAGTTTTTAAATCAAGTAATTGGTTTCTGATTTCAGTTTGAGCATTGTCGATTTGAACAATAGCATTTTGTATTTTAGTGTTCCCTAACTCCTCAGCAGTTGTTTGAACTGTTGTTTGTTGTGCAGTTGCATCACTAACTTTTATAGGAGTAAAAATACCATTAGCAAATGCTCCTGTCGAAGCAAATAAAATAATTGTTGTTAAAATTGTCTTTTTCATATCTATCCTCTCCTTGAGTAATGACTATGAATATATATTATACTATTTTCGCTTCAAAACCAATAATGTCGTGTAAAAAATCATATATTAAGACTAGATATTAAGTTTATATCCACCGCCGTATATTGTTTCAATATATTTTTTGCCGTCAGATATTTTATCAATTTTAGTTCTCAGGTGTCTTATATGTACACGAATAGTTTCTATATCATCATCAGGTTCATATCCCCATATATCTTTGAGTAGTTTTTTTGAGGATACCATGTTTCCGTGATTTTGAAACAGGATATAAAAGATTTCAAATTCTATAGGGGTAAGTTTTGCAATGCTTTCGTTTATTTTTACAGAATAACTTTCAGGAAGAAGGGTTATTTCATTAACGACAAGTAACTCTTTTGTAGCCATAGATTCAGGTATTTTTTTTGAGCGTTTCAACAATGCTCGGACTCTAACTTGAAGTTCTTCCATTTCAAACGGTTTTACCAAATAATCATCAACTCCAATGTCAAACCCCCTTACTTTATCATTTAATTCTGATAAGGCAGTAAGCATAAGAATTGGAGTATCTTTAGTTGTATTATTTTGACGAATTCTTTGAGCAACAGTGTAACCGTCGACTTCCGGCATCATAACATCAAGAATAACTAAGTCAGGTAATTCTTGTTTTGCAACAGCAAATCCGGTTGTTCCTTCAAATGCCTGAACAACTATGTAGCCTTGTAGTTCAAGGTTAACTTTAATTAATTCGTTTATTGCTATGTCATCATCAACGACAAGTATTTTTCCCAGTGCCATATTCTTATTATAGTATCAACAAATTTATATATGCAAGTGTTAAAAATAGTCTGTAGAACTATTCACATGCTCTGAATTTATTGTAAAATAACAGTATGGCAGTTCTTGATATAAAAAATTTGAATTTATCATTCAGAACGGAAAGCGGAATTTGTCCAACATTGTATGACGTGTCATTGTCATTAAAAAAGGGAGAGTTGCATGCTCTGGTCGGAGAATCAGGTTGTGGGAAAACAATGACTGCAATGAGCATAATACGACTATTACCTAAAAATGCAATAATCACATCCGGAGAAATAAAATTTGATAATAAAAATCTTTTAGAACTAAGGGAGCCTGAATTAAGAAATATAAGAGGAAATGAGATAGCACTGATTCCGCAAGACCCTATGACATCATTGAATCCGTTATATACGATAGGTAATCAGTTGTTTGAAGTGATTAATAAATCAAAAACAATGTCTGAGTCTGATTCCAGAAAAAAAGCAATAGAAGTATTATCAATGGTAAAAATACCGTCACCGAGTGAGAAGTTGGAGGTTTATCCTCATGAATTATCAGGCGGAATGAAGCAGAGGGTTATTATAGCCATGGCATTAGCAACGAATGCGAAAATAATTATAGCGGATGAGCCTACAACAGCCTTAGATGTTACTATACAGGCACAAATAATGAAGATTTTAAATGATATAAAAAAAGAATTCGGAACTACAATTCTTTTAATATCGCATGATTTAGGTTTAGTTGGCGAGTATGCAGATGAAGTATCGGTTATGTATTCAGGCAGAGTTGTTGAAAATGCAAAAAAAGATGAATTCTTTTCTAATATAATTCATCCGTATTCAAAGGCTTTAATGGAAGCCCTTCCTGCAAATTCAACAGGGAATGTTCTTAAAACAATTGTAGGACAGCCGCCTTCAATACATGAAAGAATAGAGGGATGCAGATTTTCTCCACGTTGTCCTATATGTGATAGTGAGGTATGTAAAAAAATTCCTGTATTGGCAGATAGAGGCAATAATCATTTTGTGGCTTGTCATAAGGTTTAGATTTTCATTTTGTATTTTTGATTGTTTCGGTTAAGATTATATAAAAAATGAAAGGAGTGTTCCTATGGCAAAAGATTGTAGTTTTGATATTGTGTCCGAGTTTGATAAACAAGAGTTGGTAAACGCAATTGATCAAGTAAACAGAGATTTGACAACGAGATTCGATTTGAAAAACTCAAACTCATCAGTTGAGTTAGATGCTGACAAATCAATTACTGTTACAACCGCAGATGAGATGAAACTAAAAAATATAGATGATATAATTCAATCAAAAATGATAAAGAGAGGATTAAGCATAAAGATACTTGATCCGCAACCTGTAGAGAACGCTTTAGGCGGAAACGTAAGAAGGGTTTATAATTTAAAGAAAGGTTTGACGCAGGATTTATCAAAAAAAATAGTTGCAGAAATAAAGGGGACAAAGTTAAAAGTACAGGCATCGATTCAAGGGGAACAAGTAAGAGTAACAGGAAAGAGCAAGGATGACTTGCAAGATGTTATAAAATTCATCAGAGAAAATGAAGATAAATTTGATTGTCCTCTACAATTCACGAATTACAGATAAAAATAAAGGCGGTAGTTGAACTACCGCCATAAATTTAGTTTAAAAGTTTGTATTTATTTGGTTATATATAGTAAGGTTATTTTATTATGCTTCAGTAACTTTAGTAGTAGAGTTATTAGAGATTAAACCGCCGAGTAGAGCAACACCTGCACCTATAGCAGCCCCTACAACACCGCCGCAAGCAAAACCGATACCTGCTGCAGCACCTACGCTGATTGTACCGCCTAATACTTTACCTACAGTTTTAGCGAATTGTTTGCTTCTGTAACCTTCGATACTTGTACCTGTCATATAAGATTCTGTTTCTTCAGAAGAATTTTTGTGGTGGTTACCGAGAGTTAAACCTTGCATAAATCCGTTTTCGAAGTATCCTTCGCCGTTTTCGTTGATATCGTTTGCTAAAGGATAACCGTTAACTTGTTGATATAAGTTTGTTATAGTTGCTTTGATTGATTGATCGTATGCAACACGTTGTTCTTGAGTAGTGATTTCTTCGCCGTAGTTTTTACCGATTGCTTGATATACTTCATCATAAATTCTTGATGCTTTACCCATTTCGCCGTTTCTTAATGCAGTAGCCATTTCAGTTAGGTTTTTTTGCATAATTTCGTTGTATGAACCTAAAGCGTGTTGGTTAGATCTGAATTTGAATTGAAGAGAGGTCATATTGTCAGAGTTTGCAGCCATATTGTTGTAGAAATTAGCGTTGTTCATTCCGAAACCGCCCATACAACCGATGCCACCGAACATAGGTGAGTTCATTGCAGAGTTTGTATTGAACACTGAATATGCATCTAAATATTGGCTCATTGATCCTGCCGGATACATCCCAAAGTTAAGACCTGAAATTGAAGGGTTTAATAAATTCCCTGTTGTTACGAATGTTGTCATACAAACCTCCTAAATACTTTTAACTAACCTAAACTAAATTTTTAATATAACCTTTACACTAATATAAAGTTTTTATATTTTAAGAAATTGACTTTTTTATTTAACATGTGTAACATTTCTTAACATTGTTTTAAAAGAGTTGTGATTATTATAGATTTTATTTTAAAAGAATAACTAATTGTGGGTTTGACACAGTAGGTTTATGTGATAGACTAGATGTGTGGTTATATTAGACGAGGAAGATTAATAATCTTCCGAGGAGAGGAAGGTAGCAGCGCTACCGCAAGGCACAGCCCGAAAAAAAGATTTGAAAACTGAATAAACACAAAAAAAGTCGTCACGGGCCTGTGGCGCAGCGGTAGCGCAGAGGACTCATAATCCTTTGGTCGTGGGTTCGAATCCCTCCGGGCCCAAA
>CACXGY010000062.1 GCA_902767275.1 uncultured bacterium
TCCATTTTGTACTATGATTTCGTTTCCTATTATTTTTTATTAATATTTCTATTTAATATATACCTATAATATTTATTATGTACAATACCAATAAACCATTCCTGAATTTGAGTTTCGACAACATTATTTTTGAGCAAAAACAAGAATATTACTCGCTATCCACTTTTTTTATTAAAATTATCTCAAACATTAGTGTAAAATATAATGGCAGATAAATACAAAATTTTTCTTTATGTTATCTCTTGATTAGAAAAAAAAACTATATTAAACTTGTAGAAAAACATATCAGGAGAAAAATGGTTGACAGAAAATGTGTCGGTTGCGGAAAAATCAAACCGAGAGAAGAATTATTAAAAATAACAAAGGAATATAAAAGCGGAAAGATAGTGATAGAGCCAAATTCAAAGACATTTGGCAGATCTGCATATTTTTGTTATAATAAGAACTGTCAAGAACTCGCACTCAAAAAAAACAAATTAAACAGAGTTCTTAAAACTTCCGAGGATTTGAAAGGGTTACTGGATGGAAGAAAATATTAGAGTAAGTGAATTAGCGAAAGAATTGGGCTTAACAAGTAAAGAAGTCTTGGAGAAGTTCGCTCAATTATCCATAAACGTAAAATCACACTCCAATGTTGTTACCCCGCTACAAATCCAAAAATTAAAAGACTTTATTGCCGGCGGTTCAAAACTCCCAAGTAAAAAACCAAAGGCATTTATTGTAAAAAAGAAAAAAGATGTAGCCCCTGAAACAACTTCAAATGTTCAAGAAAAGAAAGCAGAACCTAAAAATGAACCTGCAAAAGTTGAAAAAGTTGAACGTAAACAGGTAGAAGTTGTAAAAAAAGAACCGCACAACAGATTGGAAATTGTAAAGCGTGTTCCGTTGAAACGAGTTGAAATCGTTCAACAAGGAAACGGTAAAAAACCTGTTCAAAAGGTTGTTGATCCTAACAAACCTAAAAAAGATTTTAAAAATAATGAAAATGACTCAAAAAAAGGTTCAGATAACAAAGAAGAAAAAAAGAATGATAAACCGAAACGTCCTATAGAACGTCATATTATCCCGCAGGATATATATGAAAATAAAGGATTTTCAAAGAAAAAAGGTTCTTCCGACAGAAAGAAAGACAAAGATTTTAATTCTAAAAAAGAAGAACAAGAAAGAATTTCACTGGAAAAAGCGGCAGCACAACATCACAAGAAAAAAGTTGTTAAAGAGGAAGAAGTTGAAGAAGTTAAATCTATTGTTGTTGACAGAGCAATGACAATTAGTGAACTTGCAGACAAAATCCATAAAACACCGGCAGAAATTGTTAAATTCTTGATGTTCCAAGGTGTTATGGCGACTGTTAACCAATTGATTGATGTTGATGTTATCAAAAAAGTATGTGCAGAATATGAATTAGAAGTCTTAGAAGAAGACTTAGACGCATATATTGCCGAAGAAGAAAAGAAAGAAGAAATTAAAAAACAAATAACAGAAGTAGATAAAAAATTATTGAAAAAACGTGCACCTGTTGTTAGTATAATGGGTCACGTTGACCACGGTAAGACAACCTTACTTGATAGTATCAGAGCATCAAAACACAAAATCGTATCAACAGAGGTCGGCGGAATAACCCAATCCATCGGTGCATACACTGTTTATCTTGATAATAAGAAAGAAAAGAAAATTGTATTTGTAGATACACCGGGTCACGAAGCATTTACGGAAATGCGTGCAAGAGGTGCAAAAGCAACTGATATTGCAATTCTTGTTGTTGCGGCAGATGACGGTATAATGCCTCAAACCATTGAAGCAATAAACCACGCTCGTGCAGCAGAAGTACCTATTATTGTTGCCGTTAACAAAATAGATAAAGCAGGTGCTGACCCTGACAGAGTATTAACTCAATTAACAGAACATGACCTTATTCCTGAGGAATGGGGCGGTGATACTATTACAGTTAAAGTTTCCGCTCTGCAAGGAACAGGTATTGATGAATTATTGGAATATATCTGGATATTAGCAGATATTAAAGATTTGAGAGCAAATCCTAAAGCGGAAGCATCAGGGGTTGTAATTGAGGCTAACCTTGATAAAGGTAAAGGTCCTGTTGCAACATTATTGGTACAAAACGGTACACTAAGAGCAGGCAATTGTATTGTTGTCGGAACTGCTTGTGGTCGTGTCAGAGCGTTGCTTTCTGATTCAGGCGAAAGAATTAAATCGGCTGAACCATCTACTCCTGTTGAGGTGCTCGGTTTGTCTGAAGTTCCGTCACCGGGAGAATATTTTGAAGTTGTTAAAAACGAAAAAGAAATGAAATCAATAGTTGCCGAACGTCAAATGAAAGCAAGAGAAACAAGATTAGATGCTATGTTACCTGCTCATATCAGAAAAGAATCAGGTGCAACCGGAGTTGGAGAAGAAGAAATTCCTCAACTCAATCTTATTATCAAAGCAGATACTTATGGTTCTGCCGAAGCAGTTTCACAAGCAATTGCACAATTTGAGTCAAAAGAAATTGTTACTAAGATTATTCACGTCGGTGTTGGTGATATCTCAGAAGCAGACGTTATGCTCGCCTCCGCTTCCGGTGCGTTAATCTTAGGTTTTGGTGTCAAAGAAGATAACAATGCTCTTATCGCTGCGGCTAAAGAACATGTTTCTATCAAAAAATATGATATTATTTATCAAATCTTAGAAGATATTGAGAAAACTATGATTTCACTTCTTTCTCCGGAAACAAAAGAAGTGACAGTCGGTACGGCTGAGGTTAGACAGGTATTTACTATCGGTAAAACCGTTAAAATTGCCGGTTGTTACGTTACTGACGGAAAAATTAACCGTAACAATAAAGCGATTATTAAACGTAACGGAGCAGAAATATTCTCCGGCAGCGTTGATCAACTTAAACGTTTCAAAGATGATGTTAAAGAAGTTGCTCAAGGTTATGAATGCGGTATTTCATTTATTAAATTTAATGATATTGAAGAAGGAGATATTATTGAATTTGTAACAACTGAAGAAATTGAACGTACTGAACTTGAATAATTTTATAAATTTATTATTTCATCATAATTATTCCAACGAAAGAACGGAAAATGACCTGAATTTTTCAGATAAATACATTTTTTTGCTTTCTTTTCCCAATATTCTTTTTGTCGACTTGGATTAAAGACTTTGTCTTTATCACTGAGTATCGATATATCAAAATCTAATGGAACAACTTCTTGTTGAGAATATTTTTGTAGAGCAAAAAGTTCTTCCCGACTGCTTTCTATAGTCCGTTTTGATTGAAAACGATTAAACTGTATAAACTCTTTTTCATCATAAACAAGATATTTTCGTCTAAACTCAAACACATTCTCTTTAGAAATTTCAGAAAATGCTTTTATTACTTCTTTGCTTAACCCGAAATATTTATCATAAGCCAACGGATTTCCGTTTATAGCAATTGTTTTTTTGAATATTGGAAACTTTTCTTTTAAAACTCCTGCCATAAAAACTCCGGCTGAAAATGTTATCAAATAAAAATTTTTATATTGAGAAAAATCAAAAAGGAAATCTAAACTTGAATAATCATAACAAATCAAAACATCACAATTTTTTGGGGATAATAATTCGAACTGATTATCATCACAACCCCATCCGGTTAAAAAAACTATTAAATTCTCTGAATTATTACTAATTAATTTTGTTTCCATATCTAACTATATAATTGAATGAATTTTTTCAAATCCACTAAAATTAATACGAACATTACTCATTCTATACAATTTTTCGTCATCTTTATCATCATTAGCAGGTATAACGACAATACTTGCAAAATATCCTTCATTTTTAAAACAACGTCTTATAATTTCTTTCATTTGTTTAGGTTTTTTTGCTTCAGTTGAAGGATATCTTTCACATCTGACAACAACCCAACATTTTTTACCGTCTTTATCATCAAACCATATCTGAGGGTCAACTTCTAAAGTATCTTGATATGAATGGATAGAAAGATGTTGCGATTGTAAATATTTCATGACAAATTTTATTCCGAAGTTTCTTAACTCCCAATCAGACATTTCAACTTTTTCAGTAGTTGCTAAATGTTCAGGTATAATAGGTTCATCCGTTTCTGTATGGAATAAATTCCATCCTTTGTTTTTTGACTTAACCTGACTTATATCCGGATTATACGGATCAGGCACAACTACAGGAAATTTACACGGAATAAGATTATATTCTTTTGATGCATATAGTTGACGTTTTATATAATGTTCGGGCAAATAAGACTTCCCTTCTTCGTCTTGTATATCTATTATTACGGAAAAAACCTGATTTTTATATATAAAATTCATCGAATCGAAGGCAGGATATGTAAATTCCGCTCTTATCCATTTACAATTATTTAAGATAGCCATATTAGCCTGTATTTGAATCCCTGCAATATCTCTTGAATACAAAAGAAGTTCACTCGGAGGATTAGGCGATACCCTTTGACTATCCTTTGATAAATCTTGATAATATCTGTTTTTATTTTTTCCGAACGGATTTAATAACTTTCTTAAAAATTCCATAATATTATTTATCTCTATTAAACATTTTATCCCAAAGAGTCTTTTTTGTACCTTTTTTTTGTACTTTTTCAAAAACTTCTTCAAATGATTCTATCGGAACAAGTTTATAACCGCAATCTTTTGATAATGCACCGCCCATAGCAAAGATTTCTTCCTGAGGATATCGTCTGCATATTCCCGGACGGGTTTTATGTATTTTGCACAAATGTGTTTCTTTATCAAGATTTTGACATTCAAATATTAATCCTATTTCATCTTTCCCAACAACTTTTAAATACGTGTAGAATCGATGTTGATGTTTCAATTTTTCAAAATCTTTTTCTTCTTGAATAACACCGTTCGAATGCTTAACATAAATCTGATGACAGCATCGTCCGCAACCTTTACAAGCACCTGCTCGATAATATTTTTTACCGAGTACTTTGGTATAATAAAACTTTTTTAATTTCTCTAACATCAATAAAATTGTATCATTATAACAATCCGATGTCATTAAGGAATTGTTTGTCGGAAGATAAAGAATTTAAAATTTCATTTGTATATGATTTCATAAAAGATTTGTCAGCAAATAATTTTTCTACCAATTTGTTATGTGAAGTATTTTCAATATCAGAAGTAGCAAGTTTAGTGAATTTTGCTATATCATCCCGTCTTTGTTGCTGACGTTTTTCTTCTTCTATGATTTCGGGAATATCAAGACAAAAATTGTTATGTATTCCATGATAATTAATTGTTTTAGCAAAACTGTCACCTAATATCTTATTAGGCTGTAATTGCTCATACATTTGAGATTTTGTGATTATATTTTCGTTGTTTAAATTATTAAACATTGCTCACATCTCCCCGCCAACAATATTATTAATTATTAATCATAATCTGTCATCAATCAAATAGATGAATTTTTCTTAACAAACGTTAAAATTATATTATCAAAAATCCCTAATAATGAACTCTTAAACAATCTGAAAGATATCATACAATATACCCTACCTTAAAATATAATTTTTAGTTATTATCCGGTACTTTTACAAGAATCTCTGAAATGTCACAATTAAAAAATTTGCATATCGTTTCTAAAGTACTGAGTCGATAATTGTAATGTTTTCCGCTAAATAATTGACCAACAGTCTTTTTACTTAAACCTGTTGCATTCATTATATCTTCTTGGGTATATTTCTGGTTCCATTTAACTCTATATAAATTTACAATATACATACTAAAAGTATATTATTTATTCTTATAACTTGAAAATTGGATACTTATAAGATACTATTAGGTATATTATAAGTGGTAAAATTTAATATTTTTTAATAATAAGGAGTGCTTATGGATGATAATACTATAGATATAAAAGAACGATTAGAAAAAATTTTCAAAGTTAGAGAAAACAAAGCAGAAAACTTAAATATTATATTATCTCAAAGTATTAAAGAAAATGATTTTCATTTTTTGTATGAATATTTATTATCAGAAATAGAATTTAAAACAGATTTCTCCAATTTTTGCGAAAAAATAAACTTAAATGTTAATACTGTTAAAAAATTTTTTAGTTCAAAAAGAAACAAACAGTTAGTTTATCTGAATAAAATACTAAATGAATTAGGATATAGAGTAAATATAGAATTAATATAAAAAAATAAACATCATATATTAAATGATGTGTAGCAGGTAAGGCAGACTTTAGTTAACCGATGCTTATTTATCGGCAACCCTTCCCTAACCCTTCCCTTGCAAAGGGCAGGGAACACATCCTTCCCTTGACAAGGGAAGGACCGAGGATGGGTTACTGATTTGATAAATCTGTACGAAACATCCCATACTACTAATACTTCATGTCTTTGAAATCGGCAACCCCACCGGCTTTGTAATCACAAAACTACAACAAAGCCGACTCCCCTTGCCAAAGGGAGTTATAATTACTTCCTTCCCTTGACAAGGGAAGGACAGAGGATGGGTTACGACAATATTTGTTCAGTATAGATATCAGATTTGTGAATAATTTCGA
>CACXGY010000063.1 GCA_902767275.1 uncultured bacterium
TAAATCCCGCTTACATTTATATAAAGTTTTTCTTTTTTTGAAAATTGCCTTTTTTCAATCTGACCTTGTTACATTTCTTAACAAAACTTCTGTTGAGTATTTTTATGATTATAACATAGTTCTTCTAAGTTCTTCGCCGGATTTAGAACTAAGGTATGCAGGAGGAATATCGAAAACGGTTTTTGCTCCTGATTGACCTTCTTTGTTTAATCTAAATGCCGCACGTGCATAAGCAATAAGAACACTTGATGTGAATTCAGGGTTAGAATCGAGTTTCAAATTATATTCGATTACGTGATTGTTTTCTTTATTTGAACCTGTTTTACCTGTTCTGATTACACATCCGCCGTGAGGTATTCCTGAATGATTTGCTTTTAATTCTTCTAAAGAAATAAAATGTACGGTTGTATCATAATCAGCAAAATAATTAGGCATTTCTTTTATTTCACGTTCAACTTTTTGAGCATCAGCCCCATCTTTAAGAACAACAAAACATTCTCTTGTATGTTTTTCTCTTGTCGAAAGAGTAGGATTTTCGCAATTCTTAACGGCATTTAACGCTTTTTCAACAGGAATAGTATATTGTTTTGCATCAAGAACCCCTTCTATTCTTCTGATTGCATCAGAGTGTCCTTGACTTACGCCTTTACCCCAGAATGTATAATCTGTACCGTCGGGAAGAATAGCGTTTGCATACATTCTGTTAAGAGAAAATAATCCCGGATCCCAACCTACTGATATAATTCCTATTTTTCCGCTTTCTTTTGATGAATTATCTACATTTTTAAAATGTTCCGGAATTCTTGCGTGGGTGTCAAAACTATCAATTACATTGAATAATTTTGCATATTTTGGTGTTTGTTCCGGTAAATCTGTCGCACTTCCGCCGCATAAAATCAGTACATCAATTTTATCTTTCCAATTTTCTATTTCTGATACATTCAAAACTTTTGCATCAGAGTTAATTTTAACCTCTGACGGATTTCTCCTTGTGAACACTGCAACAAGTTCCATATCGGGATTTTGCTTTACTGCATTTTCAACACCACGTCCTAAATTTCCGTAACCCAATATTGCTAATTTCATATTACTCTCCTCTTTTTTAATCACTGTTTTAAAATATATATTGCTCAAAACCTTATATCAAGAGTTTTATAGCACAAAATAATATGATTTTAACAATATTTAATAAAATTAAATGTAGTCATTTATATCACAATTCTCATCTTCTTTTAAAAGATAAGCACCAATTTTACATGAGGCAAATATTAAACATAAATCAATTAATAAATCCATAATTCATTTCCTTTCATTCAACATGAACATAATAAAATTCAAATGCGTCAGAAACGGACAAATGAAAAATAATTAAATAATATATTTTGCCTGTAATAGTTATATTTTAAAAAAATACTATAATATAAACGCTGATAATAAAAGGGCAATAGACCGTGTAGTTTTGTAAAATTTAAAAATAAATTTTTACATCTTGAAACAATTTGTTTTAATTAAAATAATTTATGTTACATTAGTATTGTCATAAATCAATAACAGTATAGGGATAGAGAATAGGAGATTCCGAATGGCTGAATATTTAAGCAAAGAAGAGATTAAGCAATGGAGAAGTTCATTAGAAAAAATTACCCTTGAAGAATATGCTGCAAGATTGGGAAAAGTAGTGGCTGATTCAAGACCTACTAATGACTTGATAGATATAGTATTTAATGGAGATACAACTTCAAATAAGGCAAAAAATGAAACAAACAGCAAATTGTCAAAAATTGCTGAACGTGCTTTTGAACGAGAACGTCAACTTTCACATACACCGTTTTCATTTAAAGCACCGGAAGCAAGTGCTGTTGTGAAAGAAACTAAAATAATTGAACAACCTAAAAAAGCAGAAAAAGTTGTTCCTAAGAAAACTACTCCTATTATTGAAAAAATAGAAGAAAAAATTGCAAAACCTATTATAGAAGAAAAAGATACTCTTAGAGAAGAAGTAAATATTGTTCTCAAAAAGAATTTAACAGACAGAGAACAAGTTGTATTTGATTATTTGTTAGAACATAAAAATACAACGGTATATGCTAAAGACTTAGCAGTATTATTAGATTTGCCGAGAGATTATATATACAAATATATTAAAAATCTAAGAGCAAAAATTGACGGTGACAGATTAAAAAATGCTGACAGAGGCGGTTTTGTTTTATCTGTATAAAAATTGATGCTAAATTAGGTAACACTAATTTTAATATGCGGAGAGTTATAAATATAACTCTCCGCATTTCATTATTAGTAATATCTTTGTAATATAATTATCTTATGAAAGGATTAATACAGAGAGTAAAAAATGCATCTGTCACAATAGACGGACAATTATATTCCGAGATAAAACAAGGTATTCTTATTCTTCTTGGAGTAGAAAAAGGAGATAGTGAAGAAAATGCCGATAAATTGGCTGATAAACTATCTAAATTAAGAATTTTTGAAGATGAAAATGAAAAAATGAATTTATCTATACAAGATATAAATGGAGAAATTTTGGTAGTTTCTCAATTTACGCTTGCAGGAGATTGTAAAAAAGGAACAAGACCGAGTTTTGATAAAGCAGAACTACCCCAAAGAGCAAATGAACTTTATGAATATTTTGTCGAACAAATTAAATTAAAGAATATTCCTGTTAAAACAGGTGTTTTTGGAGCGATGATGGAGGTTGAACTTATAAATGACGGGCCTGTTACTTTTATGTTGGAATTTTAACCGAAAAATCAAGCATTAAGTTGATTGAGAACTGTTTGTATAATGATAAAATTGTATAATGGAATTATTATGGGAAAATATTTTTCCTAAAATTAAACAGTGGTTAAATTATGATAAATTCTAAATTATTATCTCAAGCAAATTTTCTTATTAAACAAAAAGAGTTTCAAGCAGCAGAAAAAATCTATCTTGAACTTCTTGCAAAAAACCCTAATGATGATATTGTTCAAGCATTTTTAGGCAGATTATATATACGAATGAGAAAATATAAGGGTGCAGAACGAATATTAGAAAAAGCATATAACAAACGAAAAACAGCCCCAACTGTTGCGGCACTTGCGTTTTGTAAATATCAGATGAAAAAATATGATGATTCCATTATTCTATACGAAGAACTGTTCCGTTTTGACCCTGACGGAGTAAAAATATACGATAAAATAATTCAAGCATTTAGAGAATTGCAAATGTTTAATTTTTCTCATGCTTATGCTCAAAAATTTTATGCAAAACATCCTGATAAAGAATCTGCTCTCGTCAGATTAACACAAAGTTATATAGACATAGGCGATATAAAAAAGGCAGAAGAATGGTGTGCAAAAACAATTCAAACATTTCCGAAGTCAGGAGCAGCATGGATAATTGCAGGAAATCTTCAAGAGTTTTCATATTGTAATGAAGAACTGGCACAAGATTGTTACCAAACGGCAATTGATTTTCATGCTCCGTCTGCTTATTATCATTTGGCGGTAAGTTATCAAAAAACAGGTCAATTCAAAGAAGCCGAAGAAAATTATAAAAAAATGATTGAAGTTATGCCTCAAGAAGAATATGCAAAAGCAGGATTAGGTTCTCTGTATTTGACTCAAAAAAAGATGAAAGAAGGGTATGAACTATTTGCCTATAGGGATAAATCTCCTGAAGCACAAACTCTAAAAAATCAATGGAGCGGAGAGGTTTGTCCTGAGGAAACGATTCTTTTATATTGTGATCAAGGTTATGGCGACCATATTCAATTTATTCGTTATCTTCCTTTTCTTGTTGATAAATTTAAAACCGTAAAAATTCTCACAAGAGAAAATTGTCTTGAATTATTTAAAAGAAGTTTTCCTAAAGAAAAATATCCGAATACTGAATTTTATAATACATTATCGGATATCAAAGAGTATGATAAATATGTTATGGCATCTGATTTACCGTATTATTTGAATATTGATTTTGATAGTATTCCGTTATCCGAAGGATATTTAAAAGTTAATCCGGAAAAGAAAAAATATTTTCAAAATAAGTACTTTCAAACAGATAAATTAAAAGTCGGATTATGTTGGCGTGCAGGAGGCATTGGCATGCGTTCAGCGATAAACAGGACAATCAATATTGAATATTTTAAACAATTCTTTGAATTAGAAAAGGTTCAATTCTACTCTTTTCAATTAGACGATATTTTTAATGGTTGTGAAAAATATCCGACAATGATTAATTTGCAAGATGAATTAAAAACATTTGATGATACAGCATCAGCAATGTCCAATGTTGATTTATTTATTTCTGCTGACACTTCTTGTGTACACGTTGCGGGCGGAGTTGGTATAAAGACGTTTTTACTTATTCCGTATTGTTCTGATTGGAGATGGTTTGAAAATACTCAAAAGACGGAATGGTATTCCTCTGTTGAACTCTTTAAACAACAAGACAGGCAGGATTGGTTTATTGAAACAAATAAAATTTTAGAAAAATTAAAGGAAATGGTTAAATGAATGCAGTAGAACGTAGACGATTAGAACTCGCAAAAAAATGCGTACGATTTGGAAAATTTGAATATGCAAGTTTAGTAATCGGTAAACTTATGGAATCCCAAACTATTCAAGATGATGCAGAATTACTTGCTGAAATTTCAAAATTGTACATAAGTATGGGAAAGAATAGAACCGCTTTAACATATTCTCATCGTGCATTCGATTTAGAAAAAAATGTTGATAATCTTGAATTACTCGCTAATGTTAATTTTTTATGTGAGAATTACGAAGATGCCGCTATAGAATTTGAAGAACTTTTAAAATATAAAGATGACGAAAGATTTATTGAATATTGCTGTGAATCATATAACAAAATGGATATAAAAGAAGAAGCAATACGTATCGCTAAATTAGGAATAGAAAAATTTAATACGGTTAATGCTTATTCCAGATTATCATTTTTATATATTACTATCGGAATGGAAAAAGAAGCGATTGAATGTTGTGAAGAAATGAAAGAAAAATTTGCAAATAATTCGGTTACTTATAATAATTTGGGGTTTTTATATGAAGCCATTTATAACGATTATGAAAAAGCAAAAGAATATTTTAAAAAAGCGGCAAAACTCGGGCTTATTGAAGCATATTACAATCTGGGGGTTTGTTGTAAACAATCTGAAGATTTAAAGAATGCGGAAAAATATCTCAAAAAAATAATTTCATTAAATCCTGATATTAAGGTGGATTATAATTATACATTAGGTTCTGTGTATATGGCACAAAGAAAACTTGCACTCGGGTATAAATATTATCAAAAACGTAGTTCCTCAAATGCATTAAAATTAAGATATAAAAATAAATTATGGAACGGTAAAGATTATCCTGAAGAAGTTTTATATGTTCATTCGGAACAAGGATTTGGAGATAATATACAATTTATCAGATATATACCGATTGTGGCGAAAAAGTTCAAAAAAGTTATTTATGCCGTTCCTGTTAATTTATTAGAACTTTTTCAATATAGTTTTTCAGGGGAAGAATTTTCTAACATAGAAATTGTTTCTATAGAAGAAACCGTAAGATGTAATAAATTTGCACTTATTATGGATTTACCATATTTACTTCATGCAAATTTTCATAACATTCCTTCAAAAGAGGGGTATTTAAAAGTTAGTGAACGTAGTCAAGAATTGTTTAAGACCAATTTCTTTAAAACCGATAAAATAAAGATAGGTTTGAATTGGAGAGCAAAAGGTATGGGATTAAGAGATGCTGTATACAGAACTATTGATGCACCATATTATTTTAAAGATTTTTTAGATATACCTGAGGTTGATTATTATTCGTTCCAAATGGGAGATATATTCGGAATGTGTGAAAAATATCCGAATATAATAGATATATCAAAACAAATAAATACATTTAATGATACGGCTGCAGCATTAAAAAATCTTGATATTTTGATTACTGTAGATACAGCATTGGCACATTTGGCGGGAGCATTAGGGGTTAAAACATATTTATTATTGTGTCATGCTCCTGATTGGAGATGGTTTGACAATGATAAGAAAACTGAGTGGTATTCATCCGTGACTATTATTAAACAACAAGACAGAAAAACCTGGGAAGATGTTGCGGAAAAATTAAATAATTACATAAGAAAAGATATTAAAAATATAAATATAGATTGAACCTTGTGAGTTTTGTCACTACTGTTAATAATAATTCAAGTAATTTAAAAGTTATCATAACATAAAACAACAGAGGCCATACTTCAATCTCTTGAAATATAACCTCTGTTGCGTTTGTTAGTGTTTTTATAAATGTATGTTGTTTTTAAGTTTTCTGTAAATATTTTAGTATTTACACATATTGAAAATTATTCCCTATAATTTTCTTCAACACACATTTATATAATGTTCGTAAAAATAATTTTTGCTAAATAAATTTTTACCATAAATTTATATTGGTTTTAACATAAATATATGTTATTATAATGACGAAATCGGTAGAGAGATAATGATGAATAACAAACGTAGAAAAAAAACAGAAGAACGAGATTTTTTTATTCCGATAATGTGTGTTCTCGGGTTAGTTATTCTATGTGTTTGGATTAACTTAAACTCAGGCAGTTATATATCTACTAAAAATGCTTTTATAGAAGGTAAATTATTCGCGGTTAATTCCAGAGTATCCGCTTCTGTTATACATGTAAATGTTGAGGAAAATCAAGAAGTAAAGAAAGGTGACGTTTTACTTGAACTTGATACAAGTGATTATGAATACAGAATGCATGTTATGGAGGACCGTATAAAAGCGGCAAAGACTGAACTAAATAAACAAGAATTAATAAAAGATGATGAACAACTTCAATCGCAAGAGGACAAGCCTGTTGATATAAATGCTTCGTTATCAAGATACGGTTTTTCACAAAATGATTTTGGGAAATATGCTCCGGGAGTATTACCGCTTCCTCCTGCGAAAGATAAATCAATGTTGATTTCTGATACCGAAAAACAAAAAGCGGAAGCAAATAAACAGCAAGAAATAACGGAGGAAAAAGAACCCAAACCGTTAACTCCTCAGGAAATTGCTAAAGATATTCAAAAAATGGAAGCAGAAATAGAACAATTAAAACTTGAAATGTCATATTCTAAAGTTTATGCTCCATGTGACGGAACTATTTCTGTAATAAATGTTAGTGAAGGCAGTTGGATTGACACAGGTCAAACATTATTATCAATAGTACCTTCACAAGTATGGATTGTCGCAAACCTTCCTATGGAAGATGCTAATAATATTACTTCAGGACAGGCGGCTTATGCCAAAATTGATGCTTTTCCGAGAAGAAAATTTAAAGGTGTTGTTGACAGTATTCAAAGGGCTTCTGAAATGAATTCTAATGTTGTCTTAACAGGGAACATGAATGAAAATTATAGTAAAAATTCATTAGAACAACAAGTCCGAGTTGTATTTGTCGAAGATTATTCCGGTTATAATCTTGCTCCGGGAACAGCCGTTACTTTATATATTAAAAAATAGTTTAGCATTTTATTATCCGATAAAAGTTCAAATCACTATATTTTTACTATAATATTGTATATAGTTCTATTTGATTGGAATAAAAAAGGAATATTATGATTAGTGAAAAAACAAACAAACATATAAAAGAAACGGAACAAATTTTAAGACCGCAATTTGAATATATAGAAGATGTGCGTGATTATAATCAAGAAAAAGTATTAAGAGCGTTTATTGATAATAAAGTTGCACCTGAACATTTTTATACTGTATCAGGATATGGACATGATGATTTAGGGAAAGAAGTTCTTGATAACGTATTTGCACAAGTTTTCAGAGCGGAAGCCGCTTTTGCAAGAAATCATATTGTATCCGGCACTCATGCATTATCTTGTGTTTTGTTTGGGAACCTTAGAGCGGGAGATAAATTAGTATCAGTAACAGGAACTCCTTATGATACAATGCAAGAAGTTATAGGTACAACCGGGGAAAAACGTGAATCATTAATAGGACACGGAGTTTTGTATGATGAAGTACCTTTAAAACAAGACGGTTCAGTAGATTTGGAAGGAATATCGAATAAAATAGACAGTACAGTTACAATGGTTGAAATTCAACGTTCAAGAGGATATTCACTCAGACCGTCAATAAATATTGAGACAATTGAAAAAATTGTAAAAACAGTAAAATCAAAAAACCCTAACTGTATTTGTTTTGTTGATAATTGCTACGGAGAATTTGTAGAAAAACGAGAGCCGTTAGAAGTCGGAGCAGATATAATAGCAGGTTCACTTATAAAAAATCCCGGAGGCGGAATTGTTGAAACCGGCGGTTATGTTGCCGGAAAAGAAGAATATGTGGAACAAGCGGCAATGAGTTTAACTGCACCGGGAATTGGCAGAGAAGGCGGTGCAATGCTAAATCAACACAGACTGATTTTTCAAGGTTTATTTATGGCTCCGTCTGTTGTATGTGATGCGGTCAAAGGTGCAGTTCTTGCTTCAAAAATATTTGAGGATATAGGATATGTATCCACTCCTAAATATGATGAAATCCGTACGGATTTAATTCAAACAATTGCATTTAATGCTCCTGAACCGCTTGAACAATTTTGTAGAACAATTCAAGAACTTTCCCCTGTTAATTCTTATGTAACACCTGTTCCTGATGAAGTACCGGGATATGAAGATAAATTGATAATGGCAGGGGGTACTTTTATCGAAGGTTCGACTATTGAACTTTCGGCAGACGGTCCTATGCGTTCTCCTTATGCAGTTTACATGCAAGGTGGTCTGACATATTCTCATGTTAAATTTGTTTTAAAGAATATTTTTGAGAAAGTATCGTAAATTTGAAAGGAATTAAATTGTTTAAAACTCATCCCAAAGGACTTTATCTTTTATTTTTTACCGAAATGTGGGAACGTTTTTCATATTATGGTATGCGTGCTTTGCTCGTTTTATACATGGTGCAGCAGTTAATGTTTTCAACTGAAAAAGCGGGTAGTGTGTACGGATTATATACAGGATTTGTTTATTTAACACCAATTATTGGCGGATATCTTGCGGATAAATTTATAGGACAGAGAAGATGTATAACGACCGGTGCAATTTTAATGTGTATTGGTCTGTTTATGCTTGCTTTCGGGGGGCATAATTTATTTTTTTCCGCACTTTTTATAATGATTATCGCAAACGGATTTTTTAAATCTAATATCAGTTCCGTGTTAGGAATGTTATATGGAAAAGATAATGAAAAAAAAGACAGCGGATTTACTATTTTTTATATGGGTATAAATATAGGAGCATTATTCTCGCCTTTAGTATGCGGTACTATCGCAGTCAAATACGGTTTTGAATACGGGTTTGCCTCCGCAGGTATAGGTATGCTTATCGGATTGGCTATTTATAAAATATTTGAAAATAAATTTTTAGGGAACTGCGGACTTGAACCGATTAAAAAGGTTTTCAATGAGAGTAAAGAATTACCTAAAAAATTCACTCAAAGAGAGAAAAAAAGATTATTCGCACTGTTTATTTTAATGGGATTTACGGTAGTTTTTTGGACATGTTATGAACAAGCAGGATGTTCTCTAACTCTTTTTGCAGAGTATAATACAAATCGTAATATAGGTAATATCCTTATACCAACAGGATATTTCCAAGCACTTAATCCTTTATACATAATATTTTTAGCACCAATATTTTCATATATGTGGACAGAACTTAATAAAAAACGACTCGAGCCGACTTCAGTGGAAAAATTCACTTTGGCATTAGGTTTAATGAGTGTTGCATATATTGTTATGGCAATAGCGGGCGACCTTTCTTGCGATACAAAAGTGTCTTCAATCTGGCTTATTGGTGTTTATCTTATTATGACAATTGCAGAATTGTGTATTTCTCCGATAGGATTATCTCTTGTTTCTAAACTCGCACCTAAACAATTTGTATCCGTTTTAATGGGAACATGGTTTTTAACAAGTTTCTTCGGAAATATTTTTGCAGGTTTGTGGGGCGGAATGTACGGCTCAATCAGTACAAGTATCTTGTTTCTTGTACTTGCCATAATTTCTCTTATCAGTTCGGTTGTTCTTGCTTGTTTTATTCCTATGTTAAAAAAATCTCTCGGAAGGATTTAGTCTAAAAAATAGTTTTATGAACGACCGGAGCAATTTGTTTCAAATCGTTATATAATGCATTGTATTCATCAGGATATAATGATTGAGCACCATCACAAATAGCATTATCTGCATCATAATGAACTTCTATCAATAATCCGTCACAACCTGCCGCTACACTTGCTCTGGACATAGGAGCGACTTTATCTCTCAAACCTGTACCATGACTCGGGTCAGTAATAATTGGTAAATGACTCAATTTTTTAATTACAGGAATTGCAGATAAGTCTAAAGTATTTCTTGTATATTTTTCGAAAGTTCTTATTCCTCTTTCGCAAAGAATCACATTAGGATTGCCGCTCGATACTATATATTCTGCAGAAAGTAAAAATTCTTCAAAAGTAGCGGATAAACCTCTCTTTAAAATAACCGGTTTTGTTACTTTTCCCATATCTTTTAAAAGATTATAATTCTGCATATTTCTTGCACCTATTTGAAAAATATCTACATATTTTTCAAACATATCTATTTGAGAACTTTCCATGATTTCAGAGGTAATAGCCATGCCATGATTATCAGCAACACTTCTGAACATTTTAAGACCTTCTTCGCCTAACCCTTGAAAAGCATAAGGAGAAGTTCTTGGTTTAAACGCACCTCCACGCATTATTCGTACATTAGATTTTTTTAGCATTTCTGCTGTTCTATCCATTTGTTCATAACTTTCAATAGTGCATGGCCCTGCGATTAATCCCACATGTCCGCCTCCGAATTTTATTCCGTTGACCTCTATTATTGTATCTTCAGGTTTGAATATTCTGCTGGTTAACTTATAACCTGAGGAGATTTTTATTACTTCTTGTACTCCGTCTAACAGTTCTATATTTCTCGGGTCGATAACCTTTGAACCTACTGCCCCTATTACGGTGTGCAATTCTCCTTTAGAAACATGTGATTGAAAACCTTTGTCCTCAATGAATTGTACAACTCTATCTATACAATCCTGACTCACATTCTCTCTCATAATTATAAGCATTTTTAAATCCTCTCATACTCTCTGTCTTTTCTTGATTATAAACTATAAGTTTTATTTTAACAATATATAAAAAAAGGATTTATGCACAAATCAAATCAATATAATTTGTATAATGCATAAACCCCTAAAGATATTAGATATATCTTAAAATTATATCTAATAGTTCGGACTTGTTTCTGTATCCGGAAAATCTTGTCGCAATGTCGCCGAATTTGAATAAAATAAAAGTAGGGAAGGAGGTAACACCATACTTTTGAGTTAATTCAGGGGTTTTGTATGCATCTATTTTCCCGATATTTATGTTATTGTTTGCAAGTTCTTCTAACACAGGCTGTTCTTTTATGCAGTAATGACACATATCACTTCCGAACATAACAAGTTGCAGTCCGTTTTTAATATGATTATCAAAGTTTTTATTATCCAATATTTTCAGCATCTTTTTCTCTCCTTTATTACCCAACTGTCTATTCATAAGATAAAATATTTTTTACATAATTTATCCGATAATAGGATAATCTGATTGGATAATATTTTTCTATATTAAATTATAAAATTCCTTGCTAAGATATCTGATTTTGTGTAAAATCAAGTTATGATTAATATTTTTAAATTATTTGATAAAGACAGAAGTAACAGAGAGAAATTCACAGAAATAATATACGGAATTTTCAAATTTCAAGAAATTTTTACAGATATTCAAAACGTAAATTTCCCAGAAAATGCAGGGCCATGTGTATATGCAATGTGGCACGCACATCAATGTTGTGTACATGGACTTCCTGACAGAGCAAATTGTAATGTTTTAGTCAGCCGTTCCAGAGATGGACAGATAATAGCGGGTGTTGTTGAGAAATGGGGATTTAAAGTTATTCACGGTTCAAAAGGTAAAAAAGGAAGCGTTGAAGCAACCTTGCAAATGATAAACGCATTAAAAAACGGGGAATGTTGTGCAATTATGGTTGACGGCCCTAAAGGTCCGGTTAAAGTAGTTAAAGACGGAGCAATAAGAGTTGCTAAAAAAGCGGGTGTACCTATCGTTCCTGTTTATTGGTATTCTCCAAATTTTACTTTTTTAAAATTTCCTTCTTGGGATGGGTTTAGATTGCCGTGTTTGTGGACAAAATTAATAAACATATACGGAGAACCTATATATATCAATCCTGACGGAACAAAAGAGGATGATGAACAAATTCGTTTAAGAGTTCAACATTCACTTGAAGAATTAGAGAAACAAGCCCCAAAAGCACATAAAGAGGTATTTAGATTCGGGATATGGAAAAGATAACAATTTTAGCCGTTCAAATGGAATCGGCTATCGGAAATAAAAAAGAAAATTTTCAAAAAATATCAACAATTTTAGAAAACTATTTTGAAAAAAATAATAATAAAGTTGATATTATTGTTTTGCCTGAATTATGGACAATAGGTTGGGCATGCGATAAATTTGTTGAAAACGCTGAAACAATTCAAAATAGTGAAACCATAAATTTTCTCTCAGAACTTGCTTTAAAATATAATACTAATATTTTAGGCGGGAGTTTTGTGAATAAAGTATCAGAAAAACTTTATAATACCTGTCCTGTTATCAATCGTAAAGGTAAAATTATTGCAACTTATGACAAAAATCATTTGTTTTCGTATTATGATGATTCTGAAAATACATATATAACAGAAGGTTCAAACCCTGTTATTGTTGATATTGAAGGAGTAAAAATAGGATTATCAATATGTTATGATATAAGATTTCCTGAGATATACCGTGCATATAGAAAATCAGGAGCAGACGTGCTTGTTAATATGGCAGCATGGCCATTATCTCGAAAAATTCATTGGGATTCTTTAACTTGTGCCAGAGCCGTAGAAAATCAAACATATATGGTTGCTTTAACTCAAACCGGAACTTTGCCGACAGGTGCTAAAAATTTAGGACATTCTCTCATTTATGACTATAGCGGAAATGTTCTTGATGAAATTAATACTGTAGAAGGATGTATATCAGCAGAATTATCTTTTGCGGAAATGTACGATTTTAGAGAAAAATGTACCGTACTGAAAGATATACACGAAAAATATGAGGTTTTATATAAATGAAAAGACTAAGTATAGTATTTGGGATAATAATAACAATGATGAGCAGTGTTGTTTATGGTGCAGGATTAAAATCCGAGATAAACACAACAATTTCTCAATCAGGAATAAACAGAGGAGCGATAAGTATTTCGGTAAAAGATTTTCATAGCGGTAAAATTGTATATGAACTAAATTCTGATACTCCGATTTCGCCTGCTTCAACTCAAAAAATCATTACAACAACTCCTGCTTTTATGACACTGGGAGAGGATTATCAGTTTTCAACAAAATTATATAAAAACTCAAATAACGAATATTTATTCGTTCTTGGTGCAGATCCGTATTTGAATACAAAAGATTTGGATAAACTTGTGAAATGTATGCCGAAAGAACCTGCTTCCGTTAATATTGATGCATCTGTTATTGATGATAATGAGTGGGGTGAAGGATGGCAATGGGATGATGATTTAAACCCGCTTATGCCAAAATTCAGTGCATACAATATCGATAAAAACTTAATGGAAATAATTATATCTCCTTCGGTAAAAGGTTATCCTGCCGAAATTAAAACAGAAGTAAAATATCCCCTATCTTTCGTTAACAATATTATTACTGATAAAGAAACAAAATATACTATTAAAAGACAAAATCATATATCTCCTGATGTGCTGGTTATGAATGGAACTATTAAATATAATAAGAGTGACATAATTAAAATACCAATCAATAATCCGAAAAAATATTTTAAACTCAGATTAAGTGATTTAATAATAGATCATAATATTTCTTGCAGCGGAATTTATCAGGACAAAAAATTAAATAATAATTATACTTTAATTACTCTTTTAAGTCATGAAATAAATCAAGCAAAAAAGGATGTTTATAGAAATAGTAATAATATGATTGCAGAAACAGTGTTTAAATTGGCAGGAGGAAAGTTTTCATCATCAACCGGTACGTTTGAAAACGGACTGGAAATGTTTAATAACTTCTGCAAAACACACAATATAGATACTTCTAATATTAGAATAGTTGATGCAAGCGGAGTATCAAAGAATAACCTTATGACTGCTGATTTTATGACAGACTTTTTATTGAAAGTTCAAGGATATTTGGAACCGGAACTTCCAACCGCAGGCGAAGGAACATTGACTAACAGAATGTTATATTTAAAAGGAAATATCCATGCCAAAACAGGAACCTTGAGCAATATAAGTGCAATTACAGGATATATAACATCACAAAAAGAACAAAAATATGTGTTCAGTATAATGATTAATGATTCAAAAACAAGTCCTGCCGATAAAAAAATGCTTGAAGAATATATTCTAAGAACTATATATACAAAAGGATAAAAAAATAATAAAGACAGGGGTTGAAAAAGGTTTCAAAATTGTTATAATAAATAAAAGAAAGATTTATATAATCCAATTATAACAAGTGTTTTAAATTAAACTTTAAGAATTGTAAATACATGACAAAAAAAAGGCAATTCTGAAAATTCACTCATCTTACAAAAAGTGTAAGTGTGTAACAAGGAGAACAAAAATGGACCGTAAAATTGAAAACAACGGTATGACAAGACCTTTAATAGAGTTAGACGACTTTTATTCATTACTTGACCCAAAAGTAGTTGAAAAAATTAAATCAACTTCTAAGGAATCTATTTCAAGAATTACCGAAGATGTCAACAGTATTGAATATGATATTCAAGGTGCTAAAAAAATTATTGACTTGTTAAAATAGAATAATTCTATAAATTTAATTTTAATAAATTAAATCTTATCAAATTAATCTGTTTGTTTGTTGATATGTTGATATTGTATGCGTGATAAACATTATAAATATGCCTTAAATGGCAGAGTTATCTTCTGAAAAATTATCAAGGATAAATTTTCCTATTTTACCCTCTCGAAAATCACGCAAAATATATTGAGAAGTTCTTTCTGTATCAGGCTCGCCGCCTGTCTTAATCCAATTTCTCGAAGATGAAATATTTTCTAAAGACAATTCTTTATCAGAATCAATACTGTAATATTCTTTAAATTTTTTTGTATATTTATCATTCTGATTGATGAGTTGTAACAATTCTTTTGCTACCATTTCCGGAGAATATGCATTTTCGGAAACAGAATTAACAAAAGCAAGTTTTTTTGCTCTCATTTGGTCTTCTTGTTTCATCGGTATAATACCCGGGGTATCTAATAAATCAATATTCGGATTAATTCTAACCCATTGTTGTTGTCTTGTTACCCCTGCTTTTGCCCCTGTTTTTGTTTTTGAAGATTTTGTGAGTTTATTAATAATACTTGATTTTCCGACATTCGGTAGACCAACGACTACAACTCTGGCCGGTCTGCGTAATAACCCTTTTGCCATAAGTGCTTGTATTCTCGGCTCGGATAATTCCAGAACTTTTTTTTCTATGATATTAAAATTTCTGTTTGTTTTAGTGTCAATAGTTAATACAGGACAACCGGATTTATTTTGAATATATTGAATCCAATCTTTAATTTCTTCAGGATTAACCAAATCGGATTTATTTAACAAAAGAAGCCTAGGCTTATCGCCTAGGATTCTTTTAATATCATTATAACTACTGCTAATTGGTAGACGGGCATCCAACACCTCAATCACGACATCAACAAGATTAAGTTTTTCTTTGAGAAGTCGTTCGGCTTTAGCAATATGCCCCGGATACCAATGAATATGTGTCTTATCTTTTTTCAATTTTTTCTCTGATACGAGTAGCCTTACCTGAACGTTCTCTTAAATAATATAATTTAGAACGTCTTACATCACCACGTCTAAGAACAGTAATCTTATCAATACGAGGAGAGTTAAGTAAGAAAACTCTTTCTACACCAACACCTTGGAACACTTTTCTTACAGTTATTGTTTTATTAATACCTGAACCATGTTCTTTAATAATAGTTCCTTCAAAAGCCTGAATTCTTTCTTTGTTACCTTCAACAATTCTAACAAATACTTTAACAGTGTCACCAGGATTCATTTCAGGAATATTTTCTTTTTTATATTGGTTTTCCAATTCTGCTATAATAGGATTCATTTTGCTATTCCTTATATTTAACTAGTACAAAAATTAGCGTTTAAAAAACGCACCCTATTATCGTAATTTAAAAATAATATGAATGCAAGCACATGTTTAAGTTTTGTAATACGTTATTTCTCGTAAAAGGATTTCTTAAATATTTCCCCTGAAAGATATGCATCGCCGTATTTTTTATACAATTGTCGTCTGTTTTTTATTTTACGCTTCATTTTATCAATAGGTAACTCTGTATCACCAATAATTTTATCTATCATATCATATATTTTTCTTACAAAAGGTTTATCTGGCTCAATTACATCAACAAATTCTTCGACATATCTATTCTGATCATTTAATAAATCTTGGACTATTACTCTTACGTTATTTGGAGTGTTAATGTAATATGACGGATTAGGCTGAATATTTGCATCACATATATCTACACGTAAAGAGGTTTTGCCGATAGCATTTTCTATAACACTTTTTGCACCAAGTACTTTTTCATAAGTTTTATCTGAAAGAGTTCCTTGTTCTTGAACAAATACTTTTCCGCTTTGACGCAGATAATCCATTAATTTTAATTTACACATAGCACACTTTCTTGTTGGTTATATATATATAAAGTTATTTTTTTCAAAAAATTGCGTTTTTTTTACATGATGTAACAAAATGCTAAATTTATTTTTTTTAACAAGTTAAAATAAAATATTTTTTATACTCCCCTTGTCAAAGGGAGTTATAATCACATCCTTCCCTTGACAAGGGAAGGACTGAGGATGGGTTACTGATTTGATAAATCTGTGCGAAACATAATAATCTATCACTGCTATTTTAAAAATATTATTGTACATAATAAATATTATAGGTATATATTAAATAGAAATATTAATAAAAAATAATAGGAAACGAAATCATAGTACAAAATGGA
>CACXGY010000064.1 GCA_902767275.1 uncultured bacterium
TACCGCTTTCTTACTGTCTGAGGTCAAATTTACATTGGATACATTCAGTGTTCCCGTTCCTTCAACACTGTCTGCAACTATTTTATCAGATGTTCCGTTCTTCAAGTCCATATCTATTGACATATCCGTTGTGGTATCAGATAATTCAATACTTGAAAGTGAAAGTTTTGCAATCCCGCCGTTTGCAATGTTCAGTTTGGCTCCTGACATAGAAAGGGATGCTGAATTTAAACTTGTTTCGTTTTGTATACTTAAAGTTCCTGAAAGAGCATTAAATGTAATTTTACTTCCTGTTTCAATTTGAGTATTTTTATCAAAAATTACATTACCTGATGTGGTAACTGTTCCGTTTCCGCTGATTTTATCATCAAATTGAATTTTTGTTTCATTGTTTGCCTTGAGGTTAAGAGTTGCCTTGTTTAAATGTACAGCATTAGAGTTTGTACCTGCTTTATTACCGCTAATATATATATCGCTGTTTTTAGATATAATATCGACTGTACTGTTTGTATCGGCATATATTGCCCCGCCGTTTTTATCGGCGATGTTATTAATAAAACTTGAATCTGTAATTGTTAATGTGGAATTTTTATCTGCATAAATCGCCCCGCCGTTTTCCGTAGCGTGATTATTTATAAAATTAGTATCGGTTATATTACCGTATGTATTTGTGCTAAAATAAATCGCTCCGCCTTTAACAGCACGGTTATTTTCAAATTTTGAAGAATATATTTCGGTTTCGTGTTCTGTGGAGTTTTTGTTGATAAAAATAGCACCGCCATTTCCTGTTACATTATTATTTGTAAAATCAGAAACTACTATGATTAATTTTGCTTGGTTTGAGGTTTGATAAATAGCACCACCATTTTTTGCACTGTTATTGTTGAAAGATGAATTGACAACAAGGGTTCGTGCTGTACTATATACAGCACCTCCGTTATTTAGTGCTTTATTTTCATTGAATTTACTGTTGTAAATATTTGATATGTATTCGTTATAAATTGCTCCGCCGGTATTCGCACTGTTAGAGTTGAATTCATTTATTCGTGCTTTTTTATCTTCAATAAAAGCGTCATCTTCAATAATGGCCTCTCCAATTGTTAATAAGGATTCATTATAAATCGCTCCGCCATTTGTTGCACTGTTATGGTCGAATAAAACTTTATCAATGTTTGCCGAACCCGAGTTACAAATTCCTCCGCCGTACTGTGCCTTGTTTGAGATAAATTTTGTTGTTGAATATTCTTGAGTTGTTTCAGAATCTTCTGTATCAGTCGGTTCTTCATTAGAATTATTTTCATCGGTATTGTCAGAATTATTTGTATTCTCCGGATTTTCCGGTTCTGTAGAAGATTGTGTTGAGTCATTTTCAGTATTTGCTTTTTCTTTTATATTAATATTTAAGGTGCTTTCATTATAAATCGCTCCGCCATCTTTGGTTGCGGTATTACTGTTGAATTCGGTACTGTTTATTGACAGGAGATTATTTTCTTTATCTGCTTTTATTGCTCCACCATACATATCGGTTTTGTTTTCAATAAATTTTGCGTTTTCAATTTTTGCACTACATCCTAATAAATATATTGCACCTGCTTCTATTTTTCCGTTGTTTTTATTAAATGTTGTTCCGTCAATTGTTAAAGTTGATTTAAAGATAAGATTTCCGTTTTTATCTTTTGATGTGTTCGAATTAGCAGAATATACAGCACCTCCGTATAATCCGGAGTTGCTTTCAAATGAGCCGTTCTTAAGTGTCAAATTACTTGAATTATAAATAGCACCGCCTTGACCGCCTTGATTTTCTTTAAAATTTGAACTGTCAATTTCGGCAGTTGCCAGAGTTAAAATCGCTCCTCCATAAGTTGAGATATTTTTATAAAAAGTATCTTGTTTGGATATCAATTTACCTGAGTTATAAATCGCACCGCCTTCTTGGGATTGGTTTTGATTATATTCATTCCCCTCGGAATTAATTGTTCCGTAATAAAATGTTTGTGTCGCATTATAAATTGCCCCGCCCATGACAGCAAGATTCTTATTAAATTTTGAGCCTGAAATAGTTGCTTTATAACCGTTATATATTGCTCCGCCTGCAGCAGATACATATTTTTTTGTATTGTTGAAGGTTGTATTTATAACGGTTAATTCGCCGTTGTTTAAAATATCTCCGCCGTATGTCGCTTTGTTCAAATCAAAAATAGATGATGAGATTGTTAAATAACCATAATTATCAATCGCACCGCCTGCTGAGGCAGTGTTTTGTTTGAAGGTTCCGTTTTCGATTGAAAGATAGCCTGCATTAAAAATTGCTCCGCCTTCTGAGGCTTTATTTTTTTCGAAAGTTATATTTTTAAATACCATTGGATTTGGTGTAGTTGAATCCGTTGTTGGTGTTTCGTTTTCGTTATCTGTGTTTGTATCGGATTGGGTTGTGTCGTTATTGTTGTTATCTGTGTCATTATTTGTATCAGAACTGTCTGGCTGAGTTGTATCAGAATTTTCATCTGTATTCGTGGTTGTTTCATTATCAGGAGTTTCTTGTTTAGGAGGAGTGTATGAGGATATGTATATTGCTCCTCCTGCTGTTGTTGCAGTGTTAGATATGAATTTTGAATTTTCATTTATATTAATAAATCCGTTTTTATCAACATAAATCGCTCCACCTTCATAAGAGGTGTTTTTATTGAATGACGAGCCTGAAATATTTGCAGTATGACCTTCTGCAAGATATATTGCTCCGCCATAACCAAAATATCCTTTTGCTCCTTTTGCTTTGTTAGAAGTGAAAGTGGATGTTTTTATTTCTGAATTGTCGTTATCAATATATAATGCTCCGCCTTGATTAGAGTAATTATTTTTGAAGGTTGAATCATTTATTTTAAGTTGAGTGTTTTCTCCTGCAAAAATCGCTCCGCCATAGCCTTGATAAGTTTTTGAGGTTGTAGTTTTTGTTTTTTTGCCGGATTTAGTAGTTGTTTTTGTTGTAATCGCTGTATAGGAGTTATTTTTATTAAAAGTTGAATTGGTAATCTCAAGATTTCCGCTTGTTTCTATTGTAATTGCACCACCTTTTAACCCCGCACTGTTAGATGTGAATGTAGAATTTTCAATAGTGGTTTTTCCTATATCTCTTGTGTCATCTTCAGAGTTTTGATATTTTTCTCCGATATAAATAGCACCGCCTGCACCTTGTGGTGTTGTGATTGTAACATTTTCTTCAGTGCCCTGTTTTGTGGTTGCAGAATATGCTTTATTAGATTTAAAAGTAGTGTGATTTATAGTTGTGTTTGATTTATCAGAAGTATATATTGCTCCGCCGATTTCTGTTGCGGTATTTGACGTAAAAGTTTGAGAAATATATCCTGTTTTAAGTTTTTTATTCTTTTTGTATTGATATTCCAGTCTATCTATTGTCAGGTTCCCGTCAGTGTATATTGCTCCGCCTGCGGCTGCAAGGTTAGATTTGAAGGTGCTTCCGTTAATTGTTGTATTTCCGTTTTCAGCGTTATATATTGCTCCGCCCACATTTGAAGAATTTGACAAAAGAGAGGATTTTTTTATTGTTAATATGTTATTGTTAAAAACGGCTCCGTTATTAGAAGTTTGATAGAATATCTTTGAATTTATTAAATCGGTTTTTCCTATATTATATAGGGCAGAACCTTTATCAGCCGTATTTGAATATTTATATTTTTTCTTTTTATTCCCAAATGTTACGTTTTCAATTGTCAAATCTCCGTTTTCAGCGTTAAATATTGCTCCGCCGTTACTTTTAATAACGGTATCATCTTCTGATTTTTTTGCTGAATTATTTATAAATGTTGAGGATTTAATTTCCATTTCTGCATCATTGTAAACGGCACCACCGTATTCGGCATAGTTTCCGTTGAAGGTTGAATCTGTTATTACTGATTTTCCGCTTGTATTTGAGATAGCCCCGCCATATCCGTTATTGGCAAAATTTGATTTAAAGGTTGAGGTTTTTATTTCTGCATAACCTTTGTTATAAATTACTCCGCCGAATACATTATTTTCTGTATCATCAACTCTGTTTGATGTAAAAGCGGATTTTTTTATTTTTAAAATGCCTTGAGAATCGTTGTATATTGAACCGCCTTCTGTTGCTCTGTTTTCGGTAAATTTTGAAGATATTATTTCGGCTGTTCCTATATTATATATTGCACCGCCTTGTTGTGCGGAGGAACCTTTTAAAACGGGCTCGACACTATATTGTGTAAAAGGAAAATATATGTCTACGACCTGTGAGGATTTTGTTGTATATGGAATAAAATTTTCGCCGGTTATATATAGTGGTCTTGCGTATACATATATAACTTTTTGTTTTGGAACGTATCCAAAGTATGATTTTTGAATTTTTAAGTTTCCGCTGTTATATATATCACCGCCTTGCTTAGCATTGTTACCATAAAAGTTTGAAGAAATAATAAGTGAATTGTTTCCTTGATTAAAAATTGCTCCGCCGGCAATTTCGGCTTTATTTCCGCCATCATAAGTTGAGCCGAAATTGTTATTTTTTAGCGTAATGTTTCCTGAATCTATATATAATGCTCCGCCGTTTTTTGCAGTATTTTGTAAAAATTTTGATTTAGAAACAGTTGTTTTTATTTTTAAATCGGGATTATCTTCTTTTGTGTATATTGCACCACCTTTTTCCGCATTGTTAGAGTTGAATACAGAGGATTTTATAGAAAGTTTTCCATTGTTATAAATTCCTCCGCCGTCTGTTGCGGTATTATTCATAAATGTTGTGTATGATATGGAAGCGGTTTTATCGTTGTATAATCCGCCGCCTAAAATTGAGTTGTTTCCTAAAGAGTATACGGTAGCAAAATGAGTATCAGAAATAGGAGTTTGTTTTAAAAGTTCAGGAATTAGTCCGTATATACAGATAAAATCATCGCCCCATTCGTAACTACCGTTTGTAGAATTTTGTTCTTTGACAGAAGATGAATCTGTGTATAAATATGTTCCGTCGTCTTGTTGTGTTGCGAGGGTATGGTTTGAGGAATCCATAATATAGTATTTGTGCTCATAATGTCGACCTCCGATAAGGGCATATTTTAAAGTTAAATTTCCGTTATTATAAATAGCCCCGCCTTTATCTGCTGATGAATTTTTGTAGAAATTTGTGTAGTTTGTTTTCGTTCCGGATATGTTTAATGAGCCGTAGTTGTTTATTGCCCCGCCATTTGTTTCGGAAATATTTTTAATAAAATCAACATTCTTTAATGTGACTTTTCCGCCGTTGTTTGTTATAGCGTTTTTAAAATTTGCAAATGTTATGTTTGATGAGTTGAAACTCATTTGTTTTGTCGGAGGATTATCTAAATCTCCGTTTATTACAATCCCTGAAAGATTAAATGCTTTTTCGTGTACCGGTTTTATATAGACTGTATTATAAATCAGTTTTTTACTGTCACCATTGAGAGTTATTTTTTGAGCGTTTTGATAATTTCCTTTCTCGGATACCCAATCTTGTATAAGGTCGATTGTTTTTAATTTGTAGGATAAATTTGTTTTACTTGATAAAATTTTTTCAAGAGAAGATATATTATCTGTAGTTGCATAGACACGGACAGGCAGAGTGAATGCAATCAATAACATAAATATCGTACCAACTTTTCTCATACAATCCTTGAAATAAAACATACTCTTTCTATAATAATATTATAGACTATTACAAATATTTTTTAAATTGTGTTTGGAATTTAATGTAACAATATGTAATAAGTAAAAATATTATTTAATAGAGTGGTTTTTAATAAATAAAAAATCCCACAACATGAATGATTCTTTTGAATAATTGGTAAATTTTTATATGTTTTTTTTATTAAAATAACAGATAGTAATGTGTATTTACAACATTTTATAAGTATTAGGTTTTGTTAATATATTTAATCTTTTTACCATTTAATTGAGAGTTGATTTAAAAAAATTTTTTATAATTTTATAAAGGATTTGTTACATTGTTGTCAGACCTGTAAAAACTAAATCGGACTATGAATGTTATAAAATCACTAATCTGACACTTTATGACAGTAGTGCATATAATCGTCATGAATAATAAACATGACTTTTTAGGCAGTCTTTCTAATTGTAAACATATATTCATAAAAATATATAAATGTGTGTATATATTTTCGCTTTTATTGTAAATTATATGTATACGTATAATTTGTTTAAGTATTAATTACAAACATAAAAATAGATATCGGATTTATTTAATGAAGATAAGAGAGATAACAGAGAAAATATTTTCCATAAAAGATTATAATGAAACGCACAGAGTGATGCGTATATTCGGTATAAAGTTTAAATATCCGAAGGTAGAATATTATTTAAAGAAGAAAAATAACCCGTACAATTATTATTTGAAGAATAATATAGATATAACAACAGTACCTCCTGCTGAAGGACAGATACGTGATATTCAGTTAGCGAATTTAGCACTTTTAAAGGAGTTGGATTATGTTTGTAAAGAAAATGGTTTAAAATATTGGTTGGATTTTGGTACATTGCTTGGTGCAGTTCGTCATAAAGGATTTATTCCGTGGGATGATGATATTGATGTATCAATGATGCGGGAAGATTATGACAAGATTATAGAGGCATTTAAAAAATCAACAAGAAATGGCGATATATATGCAGAAGATACACATATAGGAAAATCTCAATCGATAATAAAAGTAAAACACAAAAAATGTCCGCATTTGTTTGTGGATATTTTCCCGAGAGAATATTCAAATAGTATTCTTGACAGAGAGCAACGTTTGCAAAAAACAAAAGAATTGTACAAAATAAGACAAAGTTTAAAACAAGATAAAACACTTGATACTTCTTCAAAAGTAAAAGAAAAAGTTCAACGAATACAATCAGAAATAATTCCTGATAAGTATGTTGAAAAGAGTGATATTCAATACAGTATAGAGTATTTTTATACAGAACCTTTGTGGATACATTCGTATGACACAATATTCCCGCTCAATCCGATAGAGTTTGAGGGGTTTTCTGCGATGGGAGTAAATAAACCTGATGTTTATTTGTCCGATATATTTGGGGATTATATGGGGTATCCGAAAAAGATAGGATTCGGACATAGTATGTATGTCACTTTGAGCGAAGAAGAACAAGAAGTAATAAAAAGACTTGGAGGGCAGGAGTAATGACATTATTTACTTGTGGTCCGGTACAAATGTATCCGAGTACAGCAACAATTAGAGATAAAGGATTTATCCATTTTAGAACA
>CACXGY010000065.1 GCA_902767275.1 uncultured bacterium
ACCTAAAAAAGGCTACAGAGTAAAACGTGGTCACAGACAAGAATTTTGCAGAGTTATGATTAACAAAATCAGAACTACAGCATCAAAGAAAGCAGCAGAAACAACTGCTGAAGAATAAACAAATCAAGCACTAAAATTCGTATAGTGCGGCATTGATAAATGAATACAAGTTTAAAGGCTAAGCAGTAAGCCTTTGGGGTAAAAATCTAAATTACTTATTGCCCTATTGTATTATTGCATTATTGCCTTCAGAAAAAAGGAGAATTTAAAATGGCACATAAGAAAGGTATGGGTTCTACACGTAACGGTCGTGATTCAGAAGCGAAGCGTTTAGGTGTGAAAAAATTCGGCGGAGAAATCGTTAAAGCCGGTAATATATTAGTAAGACAAAGAGGAACAAAGGTTCATCCCGGTAATAATGTTGGTATCGGTTCTGATGATACTTTATATGCATTGATTGACGGTCAGGTTAAATTTGAACCTCACAGACGTGATAAAAAACAAGTTAGCGTTTATGCCGTATAACTTATATAAATTAAAGTAATAAAAAAACAAGAGTGGTTTATAATCGCTCTTGTTTTTTGTTATTTTATTTTATTAGATTAATTCCTAATAATCGACATTATTGTTCCATTTTTGTAAATGTTATTTCATCATCATCATTATTAACATCTATCAGTATTTTATCTCCTCTGATAAATTTGTTTGAAAGAATATCTTTAGATAGAGGGTTCTCTACTAACTGTCTTATAACACGTTTTAGAGGTCTTGCACCATAAATAGGATTAAACCCTCTGGTTGCAAGAAATTCTCTTGCATCATCTGATACAGATATTTCAAGTTCTCTATCTTCAAGCAATGCTCTTAATTTTTCAATTTGAATATCTACTATTGCTGATAATTGACTTAAATTAAGTGCTTTGAAGAATATTGTTTCATCTACACGATTCAGAAATTCCGGTTTAAATTTCTCTCTCATGATAGCCATAACTTTTTCTTTTGTATCTTGGAACCCGCCTTCAGCAAGAGCGGCATTTAATGTGTCTTCAAGAATTATGTCACTTCCAATATTACTTGTCATAATTATTACAGTGTTTTTAAAATCAACCGTTCTGCCCTTAGAATCAGTCAATCTCCCATCATCAAATAATTGAAGCATAATATTGAATACATCCGGATGTGCTTTTTCTATTTCATCAAACAATACAACGGAATAAGGTTTACGTCTGACCGCTTCAGTCAGTTGACCGCCTTCTTCATAACCAACATATCCCGGAGGAGCACCTACAAGTCTTGCTACATTATGTTTTTCCATATATTCACTCATATCTATTCTTATGAGTGCATCTTCATCATTAAACATAAATTCTGCAAGTGCTTTTGCAAGTTCTGTTTTACCTACACCTGTAGGACCAAGGAAAATAAATGTACCTATAGGGCGGTTAGGATCTTTTAGACCTGATCTTGCACGCCTAATAGCATCGGATACTGTTTCAACAGCCTCATCTTGACCGATTAAACGCTTATGTAAATAATCTTCCATTTTTAAGAGTTTTTCCATTTCACTCTCTATTAACTTGTTAACAGGGATACCTGTCCATTTACTTACTATAGCGGCGATATCATCCTCGTCAATTTCTTCTTTTAACAATTGATTTTTTGACCTGTCTTTCCCTTGCATTGATTGTAATTGTTTTTCTAATTCTAATAATTTACCGTATTTTAATTCAGCAGCGGTCTGCAAGTCTGTGTTTCGTTCTGCCTCTGCAATTTTGTTTTTCACTTGATTTATTTCATCTTTTATTGCAGCCTCACCTGTAATAGAACTTTTTTCTGCCTCCCATTGTGTCTTTAATTTGGATACTTTATCTTCAAGAGTATTTATTTCTGAGGATAATTTATCAATTTTTTGGATACTTTCGGGACTTGTTTCTTTTTTTAATGCTTCTCTTTCAATCTCAAGTTGAATTTTTTGTCTGAGCATTTTATCAATTTCCTCAGGCATAGAGTCAATTTCAATTCTTAAAGAAGAAGCCGCTTCATCAATTAAATCAATCGCTTTATCAGGTAAAAATCTGTCTGTAATGTATCTGTCAGACATTTTAGCAGCGGCAATTAAAGCACTGTCTAATATTCTTACCCCGTGATGAACTTCATACTTTTCTTTTAACCCTCTTAAAATACTAATAGTATCTTCAACAGACGGTTCATTTAATAATATAGGTTGAAAACGACGCTCGAATGCAGGGTCTTTTTCTATATACTTTCTATATTCATTAATTGTGGTTGCACCTATGGTTCTTAGTACCCCTCTGGCAAGCATAGGTTTTAATAAATTACCTGCATCCATTGCACCCTCAGTTGCTCCGGCACCTATAATAGTGTGGATTTCATCAATAAAAAGAACAATTTGACCGTCAGAGTCCTCAACTTCTTTTAAGACGGCTTTTAATCTTTCCTCAAATTCACCTCTGAATTTTGCACCGGCAACAAGACCACCCATATCTAAGGCACATAGTTTTACATCTTTAAGACTTTCCGGTACATCTCCTCTAATTATACGCTGTGCCAAACCTTCTACAACTGCAGTTTTTCCGACTCCGGGTTCACCAATCAGAATTGGGTTATTTTTTGTTCTTCTGTTCAAAACTTGTATAATACGTCTGATTTCTTCATCACGACCGACAACCGGATCTAACTTCCCTTTTAAGGCTAGTTCTGTTAAATCTGTTGAAAACTTTGCAAGTGCTTGCATATTTTCTTCTGCATTTTTGTTATCCACTTTTTTATTACCTCTAATTTTTTTCATCACTTTTAAAACTTGTTTATCGGAAACATTATAAGCAGTTAATAGTTTTTGTATTTCACTGCCATGAAGTTGTGTCATTGCAAGCAAAATTACTTCTATACTTATAAATTCATCCTTTAAGTCTTTTGAAATTGATTCTGCAATATCAAACAGTTTCTTTGTTTCATCTGAAAAATAGACATCACTACTCGACGGAGGGATAGATAATACCGGAAATGACTTAATTTGGAATTCAACCGCTTTAATAAAATCCTCATTTAATAATTTTAATTCATTAAGATATTCATTAATAATACCTTTATCTTGTATCATTGCCATCATAATATGTTCAGGTTGAACCTGAGCATTTTTATAACTATTCATGCAAGCAGTTGCAGAATATAATATTTCTTTAGAATAATTTGTAAGTTTTTCCAAATCAGCCATATAAACTCTCCTATATATTATTATTGTAAACTATTTTTTTTTAATAATTAAATATGTTAATTATTATTTAATATTTCAAATTAACTATAATTTTCATAAATTTTGCATTAAAAAAGTAAAATTTAGAACTCAATAATATCAACACTTTCAGACTTTTGTTAAGAAATGTAAAGAGGAAAACAACAAAAAAGGCAATTTTGAAAAAGAAAAAAACTTTATAATAGTACGAGGATACACAAGACACACGGAGATATTAAAAATGGGATTTTTGC
>CACXGY010000066.1 GCA_902767275.1 uncultured bacterium
TACTTTTCTTTTCTTTACCGTCGCAATATAAAGAAAAGAAAAGTACATAAATATTTTTTTTAATTAAATTAAATATATACCTATAATGTTGTGTCTTAAGACAGCATTCACATATATTAATGTCAGGCAGTGCCTGATCTACTAATGTCCTATTACCCTATTGCCTTTAACAATCAGCAACCCCTCCGGCTTTGTAATCACAAAACCGCAACAAAGCCGACTCCCCTTGCCAAAGAGAGTTAAATTATCTTCCTTCCCTTGACAAGGCACTACTGTCCGAGATAATTTTTTATAGAAAAGTGCCTAGCAAGTAATAGAAATAAAATTATTTGAAATAAATTCTATGACGTTGCTTTATTCCAAATACTCGCTTGAGAATTAACATTTCTAGGTGTTTCACTAAAAACACTTCCTTGCATTTCAGATAATTCTTCGGAGATTGTGTCCTTTTCACCAAGAATCATTGCAAGTTCGCTTTCCAATACAGGAACAATCGCTGGATTATTCTTTTTTGAAAGTTCTATTATTTCTCGTTTTTTTTCTGCTATTTGATTTTTTACTTTGATAGCATTTTCTTTTTCTTCTTTTGTTGTAGTCCTTTCGGGAAGACTTTCAGATAATGTTTTCATCTCAGCATTTAATTGATTTGCTTTTTTGGTGTATTCTGCCCAGGCTGCCTTATTAGGTTGAAATTTAACAGACATAAATTGCTCCTATTATAAATTATCTATATCTAATAGAAGTTTGTTATATTTTGTTAATTTCAAAAATAGTAAATTTTGTTACAATCATTAATAGAATTTATTAAAAAAATAATAAAAAAATAAAGCCCTTTTAGGGCTTTATTTTTGTTCCGATAATTCATAAAACTAATTATTTTCATTAGTTTTATTAACAATACGCATTGTAGGAAAAGCAATAACATCACGAATAGTCGGAGAATTAGTCAATAACATAACTAATCTGTCAATGCCCATGCCCATCCCGCCTGTAGGGGCAAGACCATATTCAAGAGCATTGATATAATCTTCATCAATAGACATTGCTTCTTCATCACCATTTGCTTTTGCCAATGCTTGTGCTTCAAATCTATATCTTTGATCAATTGGATCAGAAAGTTCTGAAAATGCATTTGCGATTTCCCATCCATTAACACGAGTTTCAAATCTCTCTGTCAATCTGTCATTATCTCTATGAACTTTTGCCAAAGGCGAGATTTCACGAGGATAATCAATAATATGACATGGTTGAATTAAAGTTGGTTCAACTTTTTCTTCAAAAATTGCATCTATTACTTGTCCCCAGTTCATATCATCATCAACTGCAACATGTAATTCTTTTGCTTTTTGAACTGCTTCTTCTGCCGTAAAGATTTCCATGAAATCAACTCCTGTTGCTTCTTTTACGGCACCAAGCATTGTTTTTCTATCCCATGGCGGAGTTAAATCAATCTCATTTTCGCCATACTGAATTTTTGTTGTACCAAGAACTTCTTGAGCAACCCACGCTACCATATTTTCTGTTAATTCCATCATATCGTTATAGTCAACATAAGATTGATATAACTCAATCATTGTAAATTCAGGATTATGACGGGTATCGATACCTTCGTTTCTGAAACATCTTGAAAGTTCAAAAATCTTTTCACTCAATCCGCCAACCATAAGTCTTTTCAAATGAAGTTCCGGAGCAATTCTCAATGTCAAATCCATATCAAGAGTATTATGATGTGTTATGAACGGTCTGGCATTTGCACCACTTGCTTGAGTGTGCAACATCGGAGTTTCAACTTCTAAAAATCCTTTATTTGTAAGATACTCTCTTATTTTTTGAATAATCAAACTTCTTTTTCTAAAAGTATCTCTCGTTTTTTCGTTAACAATAAGGTCAACATATCTTTGACGATATTTTGTTTCTTGGTCTGTTAGTCCATGAAATTTTTCAGGTAATGTTTGAAGTGATTTTGAAAGAATAGTATATTCTTTTGCCTTAATAGAAAGTTCTCCTCTCGGAGTTCTTCTGACAGAACCATAAAATCCCATAATATCGCCTACATCAACAAGTTTTAATGTTTTAAACTTATCAACATCCATATTATCTTTATGTGAAAATATTTGTATTTTACCCGACGCATCCATTAAATCAATAAACATGCCGGAGTTACGAATAGCCATTACACGACCTGCAACAGAATAATAATCTTCTGTTTCTTCTCCTGCAGGTAAATCTTTGTATTTTTCTTGTAAATCTTTTGCATCTATATCTTTATTATACTTATACGGATACGGATTAATTCCTTTATCTACCATTTCTGCCAGTTTTTGAAGTCTGCGTTGACGCATTGTTTCTTTTGCCGAAATCGGTTCTCTTGTTTGTGTTTCACTCATTTATATTTCCTCTTTTTATCATGTAATCTTATTTTCATTCTAACATAAAAGAATAATAATGATAGCCAATAGCAAAATAAAATCTTTAGTGATAAAATAAAAACGTTGCACAGAAGAAAAGAGATAGATTATGACTTACAAAATATTATCAAAAAAAGAATTATGTCCGAATCAATATGAAATAACAATAGATGCACCTTATGTAGTTAGGAATGCAAAGGCAGGACAATTTATAATATTCAGAGCAGAAGAAAACGGAGAAAGAGTGCCGCTAACTATTGCTGATGTAGACAAAGAAAAGGGTATTTTAACCCTTGTATTTATGGCAGTCGGATATTCTACAAAGAAATTAGCCGCCTTAAACGTAGGAGATGAATTAGTTGATATAGTCGGCCCTCTGGGTAAACCTACTCACATAGAAAACTACGGTACAGTTGTATGTGTCGCAGGCGGCTACGGGGCAGCACCTTGCTATTTGATTGCAAAAGCCTTCAAAGATGCAGGTAACAAAGTTTACATGATAATGGGAGCAAGAACAAAAGAACTTATATTCTGGCAAGATAAAATGAAAGATGCTTGCACTGAACTATTCATAACAACAGATGACGGCTCATTAGGAATAAAAGGATACGGAACAACTGTTTTAGAAAACATTATGAATAAAGAAACTGTAGACTATGTAATTGCAGTAGGCCCAATGCCAATGATGCGTGCTGTTGCGAATATGACAAAAGAAAAAGGTATTAAAACCGAAGCATCAATGAACCCTATTATGGTTGACGGAACGGGTATGTGCGGAGCATGCCGTTTGACGGTTGGCGGAGAAACAAAATTCGCTTGCGTTGACGGCCCTGATTTTGATGCTCATAAAATAGATTTTGATGAAGTCATAAACAGAACTTCAATATACAAAGATGAAGAACGCCGCAGAAGCGAAAACTGTAATCTTTTAAAAATGTCTTAAAAATTAAATTTTAACTACTTAACCGAAAAAGCGAGAAACATCAGTTTCTCGCTTTTTACTATCTGATATAATATTTTTATCTTAAATTATACAGCAACTTTCATTGAGTTAGTAATGATTTCGTTGAAACTGTCTGCCTTAAGACTTGCACCGCCAATTAAAGCACCGTCTATATCAGACATAGACATTTGTTCTTCGATAGTTGCAGGTTTAACTGAACCGCCATAAAGAATTCTGATAGAATCAGCAGTTGATGAATCAGAAACTTCTTTAACAACGTTTCTAATCATAGCAATAACTCTGTTTGCTTCAACAGAATCACAAGTTTTACCTGTTCCGATAGCCCAAATTGGTTCATAAGCGATAACAGATTTTGCAATATCTGAATTTGACAAACCTGATAATGCTGCTCTGATTTGGCTTGCAATATGTTCATCTGTAACACCTGATTCTCTTTGTTCTAAAGTTTCACCACAACAAATGATTGGCAACAATCCGCCTGCTAATATTGATTTTGCTTTCTTGTTAATCATTTCATCTGTTTCTGAGAAATATTGTCTTCTTTCAGAGTGACCAATGATAATATATGAGCAACCTAAGTCTTTTAACATCTCTACAGAAACTTCTCCTGTATATGCTCCTGATGATTCCCAGTGACAATTTTGTGCTGCCAATGCAATTTTAGAATTGCCTGAAATCATATCAGATACCAATGATAATGAAGTAAATGTAGGTGCTACGATTACTTCCGGCATTTGTGATTCATTTAAATCTTTTATTCCTGCAAGAATACCTTCAATAAGTGATTTAGATTCACTTGTTAAATTGTTCATTTTCCAGTTTCCTGCCATAATAGGACGTCTTGACATAATTAATTCTCCTTTTTTTAGTTGTCATCTTACCCTTTCAGTCTATGATAAACATAATTTCTGAGCAAGAGGGAGTTTATTGTTTGTGATATATTATCTATATGTTATAGCCTGATAGGCAGTTTTTCTTTTAATAAAATGGTTTATAACTGAAACTGTAAGGAGATGTTTTATGAATAAAAATATTATCATTTTAATTGCAATCTTTATTATTCCGCTTTGTGCGTATTTTATGTTTTCACACAAAAGTATAAGTAATGTTTCGGAAGCACAAATAAACAAACCTCAGGTTATAAAATTTACATCAACAATGTGTAGTGAATGCAAAAGATTAGAACCTGTTCTTCAACAAGTTATGCCTAAATATAAAGGTAAAATAGAATATATTTCTATCCCCGTTCAGGTCAACAACAAATATAATGAAGATATGATGGCAAAATACAATATTACTTTAGTTCCGACATTAATATTTTTAGATAAAAATCAAAAAGTTATAAAACGAGTAGAAGGCTATATTCCAGCCGCAACACTTGAAAGTTATTTAAGAAAGATTTGTCATGATTGATATTGCTAATTACTTCACAACACAAGCATCTAACGGACAATTTCAATTAATATTTATTCTGGTATCATTCTTAGGCGGAGTACTTGCATCAATATCCCCATGTTCGCTTGCAATGCTTCCGATTGTAATCGGTTATATCGGCGGATACGGAGATGATGATAATAAAAAAATATTTTGGCAATTAATGTCATTTATATTTGGTTCTGCAATTGTCTTTAGTATAATTGGTGTTATTTGTGCATTAACAGGACACGTCTTTGCCGCAATCGGCGGAGCATATTTTATTCTGCTTGTAACATCCGTTATATTAGCACTCGGACTGAATCTATTAGGAGTTCTTGAATTAAATTTCCCTGTACTTATAAATAAAATTCCGCAAAATAATAACAACTCAAAATTTTTATACCCAATGCTATTGGGAGCAGTTTTTGCCCTCATCGGTACTCCTTGTTCAACACCAATTCTGGCGGGAATAATGAGTTTTGCGGCTATCACAAATAGTATAATTTTATCTGTTATTATGCTTTTTGCCTTCGCTTTAGGACAAGGGGTTATACTTGTTATCGCAGGTATGTGTACTAATGTTGTTAAAAAATTTGGAAATGTGGTTTCAGTTTCAGAAATTTTCCTGAAAATTTCCGGCGGATTACTTGTTCTTATTGCTCTTTATATGTACTACAGAGTCTTTTCTCAATTTTTCATATAAATTAAATATTATGACTGTTTCTCTCTCTTATAATTTGGCTCAATCCCAATAATTACATGCAATTGAGCATGTTTACAAAAGTTAATATTTGCCATTTTTCATGGCAATTATTACTACAGTTAAAACTTTATATAAGTAAGTTAATGGGATAAGGATTAAGGGAATGGTAAGTTCTGCTAACTACAACATAGCAATAGGACAAGGTCACGGCTCAGGAGTCGTTGCTTCTAACCCTGTTAAGTTTAACGAAAAGAAGGAACAAACCGAAAAACCTGTTGTAGTTGAAAACGCCAAAATAAAATTCCATAAGATTAAATCAACAGATAAACACTCTGTTCAAGGAGAATGGTCAGAAGATTATGTTTATCAAGTTGAAATAGAGATGTCCTCAAAAGATGTCGAAAAAAATATGGAACTGATGAACAGATACAGACTCATAACTTTCAAAATCCCTAGCAAAAAAATTTATACATACTTAAAAAATTGCTATATCATAGATAACATTGAATCACCTCAACGACACAAAGGTGCCGGAACAAAAGCAGTTCAATCTGTTTTAGACAGAAGTATTGCAGACAAAGACACTGAAGGCAGACTCATAGTATATGCCAAAATAACTGACGGACAAACTTCTCCGGCAGGTTTCTTCTACAAATTAGGGTTCAGATTTATTGATAAATCTATGAATGAAATAATGGAAAAATGGCTCATAAAGAAAATTGATACAGATGCTCCAAAATTAACAGGCATTATGTATCTGCCAAAAAATCACATCAATAAACTAATGATGTATAACCAAAATTTATTATAAAATAGTTCGCAAAATTAAAAGTAAGGTTAATGTAGGTATAATGTATGAGGCGGATATAAAATCCGCCTTTTTATTTTGTATACTATTACTTAGCATAACTAACAATATCTTCGGTTAAATCTTCAGATTCTAAAACTTCCATAAGTTTTGATATATGTTTCATTAATCTTTTAAACTGAGGTATTGTAAGACTTTGAGCACCGTCAGACCACGCTTTATCAGGATTATTATGAACCTCCATCATAATACCGTCAGCACCTGCTACTATTGCCGCCTTTGACATAGGCTCAATCAAATACCTTCTTCCTGTTGCATGGCTCGGATCAACAATTATAGGCAAATGTGAATATTTCTTTATAACACCAACCGCCGCAAGATCAAGAACATTTCTTGTATAACTTGAATCAAACCCTTTTATACCACGTTCGCATAGAATTACATTAGGGTTTCCGTTATACATAATATGTTCTGCCGCCAGTAAAAATTCTTTTATCCCCGCAGCAGGGCCTCTTTTTAAGATGACAGGCTTATTCGTTTTCCCAATTGCCTTTAACATTTTAAAGTTTTGCATATTTCTTGCACCAACCTGAATTACATCAGCATAATCACAAACCAGCGGTAAATCTAATGTATCCATAACCTCTGTAACTACCAGAAGTCCGGTTTCCTCCCTTGCCTGAGCAAGATACTTTAACCCTTTTTCTTCTAACCCTTGAAAATCATAAGGCGAAGTTCTCGGCTTGAATGCACCACCTCTTAAGAATTGTGCTCCCATTTCTTTCGCAGCATGAGCCACTTCTAATAATCCGTCTATATTTTCTTCAACACTGCACGGCCCTGCTATTACTACCGGTCTGTTTTTCCCGCCTATTTTTACTCCGTTTGAAAACTCTACTACCGTATCCTCTTTTTGAGATTCTCTGCTTGCAAGTTTAAATGGATCTTGAATAGATTTTATCTCTCTAACTCCATCAAATGACATGAGAGAATGCGGCTGAACAAGTCGTTTATCGCCTATTGCCGCAATGACAGTTAACACTTCTCCATAGTTTATGTTGATTTTAAAATCAAGAGATTCCAAATGTTCAACAACTTTGTTAATCTGTTCCTTTGTTGCCCCCGGCTCCATTATTATAATCATATTCAATCTCCTTTTTTTATATTTTAAAATAAACATACCAATTTGAACATTGAATACTTGTTACTGTTTTTTTAAACATAATCAGCATATTATCACTTAATCAAAAAACTTTTCACAGGACATCAAAATATTCAGCCGGTTGCTCTTATGTCAAATCCTTTTTTATTCTTTCTATTTTTACATTTTTACCAAATTTTTTAAGTAAAGTTTGCTTATCCATACTTATAAGTATATAAATATTGATTTATAAATGTAATTATGTATAAGTTATAAAATATAACAAATAACTTATGGGAAATTATTATGAAAGATATTATTCTACTGCCTCTGTATTGATCCATACCTGATAAATATAACGGCACAAAATACGATGAATGGCTGGATGCACAATAATAAAATTACTCTTTTACCGCATCTGTAGTGATGCACGCTGATATAGCATCAATAATCTTCTTTACTTTGATTATTTTTATATCATCAAACTTTTCATTTAATTCATTAGATTCGGGAATAATAATCTTTTTAAATCCCAACTTTTCAACTTCTTTAATCCGTTTTTCAATATTATTAACCGCTCTGATTTCGCCCGACAACCCGACTTCTCCGACAATAGCGGTATGAGAATCAATAACAACATCTCTCGCACAAGTAGCGACTGCTAATGCAATCCCTAAATCGGCAGCAGGTTCTTGTATATCCATTCCGCCTATAACATTTACATACACATCCTGTTTAGAAAGGTTCAATCCTACCCTTTTTTCTAACACGGCAAGGATTTGCAAAACCCTGCTAATATCCACCCCGTTTGTCACACGACGTGGTGACGGATATGGTGTTGTACCTACTAATGCCTGCAACTCTACAAGCATAGGTCTTGTTCCTTCATTGGTTACAATAATTACGCTCCCTGTCGATTGAGATTGATTATACTCTTTTAAACACATCTCCGACGGATTAATAATCTCTTTTAACCCATTTGAACCCATCTCAAAAACTCCGACCTCTGATGTATTTCCAAATCTGTTTTTTACCGCTCTTAAAATACGATAAGACTTATATTTATCTCCCTCAAATTGAATAACAGTATCAACCATGTGCTCTAAAACTTTTGGACCTGCAATATTTCCCTCTTTTGTAACATGCCCGATTACTATCATTGTGATATTTTCACTCTTAGCAACATGCATTAACTCATTACAACATTCTCTAATCTGAGAAACACTTCCCGCAGTACTCTGGATATTAGAGGAATATATTGCTTGAATACTATCTACGATAACCAAATCAGGCTTTTGTTCAGATATATATTTTTTTATAAGTTCAAAATTTGTTTGGGGGTAAATATATAATTTATCCGTATTTACCCCAAGTCTGTCAGAACGAAGTTTTACTTGACCTGCAGATTCTTCTGCCGAAACATACAAAATCTTTTTACCTGATTTTGAAAGTTCTCCGCCGGTTTGTAATAGTAAAGTAGATTTACCTATCCCCGGATCGCCTGCAAGAAGAACTAAAGACCCTTGCACAAGACCTCCGCCAAGCACCCTGTCAAACTCGGATATATTCGTAGATAACCTTATTTCTTTGCCAATCTGAACATCTTTTATCAAAATAGGCGGTGGAGTATTATCCGCAGGTAAATTATTGATTGGAACTTCTTTTGTTACAGTTTCCTCTACAAAAGAACTCCAACTGCCGCACTCAGGACATTTTCCCATATATCCCGCCGTTTCATACCCGCACTGTTGACATACATATTTTGTTTTAACCTTTGCCATAACCTGATTATAGCCTAAACTAAAATATTTTTCATTAATCAAAAAAGGCGAACTAAAAATAGTTCGCCTAATTATAATTTATTTTGAATAATCTATTATGCTTCTTCGTCAGTTTCGCCTGCGGCTAATTGAGATTTTAAAACCTCATTTTCAGCCTTCAAATCCTTGTTTTCGACATCATAAACGTTTATCAATTCTTTTGCTGTTTCAAACTGAGCATTCTTTGTTTCATTCTTTATTTGATTATATTTAGATGCCTCTTGAATCGCTTTGCCAATCATAGAGCCAATCATTACACCTGTAACAATAACAGGAGCAGCACCGACAACACTCTTACCGATTGACTTAGAAGATTTGATCACACTTGCAGTTGTTTCAGAATTCTTAACAGTGTTATATGCTCTCTTAACAAAATCAGGAGCCTTAGATTTTGCTGATGCAATAAAATCAGAAACAGGTTTTGAAACAGATTCAGGAACTTTTATCTCAGGTTTAACCTTATTATAAGTACCTTTAACACCGTCTATAACCGCATCAACAATCTTGTTAACTTTTTCACTCTTAGCAAGTTTATTCAAACCTTTGTCAAGTCCTTTAAATCCCGCATAAGAAGCACCCATAAATCCTGCTATAGCAAGTCCTTCATGACGTTTTTCAGCCTTTTTAAGTTTTTTGCTTGAACCTATAGCAACATTATTGGCAGCCATAACCAAAACAGGAGCGACTAACGCTGCACCCCAACTTGCACCTTCTTTAAGTGCCGGTTTTACACCTTTGCCAAGTATTAACGCTGATGCTGCCGCTACTACAGGTAACGATTTTGCCATATTGGTTAAATGCTTGTCATATCTGATATTTGCTTCTCTATTTTCTCGTTTGTAATTTCTATATGCTTTCTTTGCTAAACGATTTGAATCCGCTTCAACAAAGTTTCTCGCTTGCGTTCTGGAATCTATTGGTTGAATTGACATGAAATAACACTCCTTATACACCCTGTCCGATATTAATTTTAACCCCTGTAAAGATTTTTTTTGATAGTATTAATAAAATATTTTACATTTCTTAAACATGCGCCCCAAATATAGCAATTTTCATGGTTTTAGATACTTTATATACATGAAAGGTTAGATGTATGGTTAATTCTGTAGGGAACAATCCAAATAGTTATTCAGGCATCGGTATTTATTGCAACAATATCGACATCTCAAAGTTGTCAAAAGAAGAACGTGATAAATATCTTGAAAAAATGCCGAATGTCACTTACTCTGGAATGGGCCCAAGTTATCCTCCGGGATACTACATAAATAACTATGCAAATAATACCGTCAAAAAACGTGTTACTGTTTTAACCGATGATTACATTAAACAGTTAGACCAATTCTTGCAAAGCGATGATACATCGTTGAGAGAATATGCTGCCAGCGAAGTAATCAAAAGATTAGACGAAGACAAAACACGATATAACGACGAAGGTTTAAATGCTCTTGTCAACAAAATGATTCTTGATCCTTATGATCACAAAGTCAGAGAAAGAGGTCTTATCGCACTGGATTCTCAATTAGCAAGCGGCAATGAAGAAACCAAACAAATCTTAGAACTTCTAAAAACAGATCCAAACTTGTTGGATAGAGATAGAGGTATCATAGATACAGCATTATTACAAATGAATGCTCAAACAAAAATCATCAATGCACCTGTAACTTCAGGAGGAAATACAACATCATGCTAGAACAAGCACTCAAATACGGCATAAAAGCAGCCGGAGCGGTTGGAGTGGGGATGGTACTATACGATGCCCACAAGGAAGGTGTCAGAAAAGCAGACATTGAAGTTAGAAAAGGCAATGCTAATGCAGCATTAGACTGGTATGACAACTCCAGAAATCTGACTTCGCCCAGCCGAATTAATATGAGATTAAAAGACAAATTGTTTAATTGGGAGATTACCCATAACCTGCGAGCATTTGTAAACACAGGTATTGGATATGTTAAAGGGTTTGCAGGAATGCTGACTGAAGATGTTATCCCAATGGGATTATCTATCGCAGCAATAGCAACCAAAGGTACCGCAGCAAAAGTTACCGGTGCCGCCCTTGGAGCATATTCTGTCTTCGCCTTCGCTAAGAATGTTCTTGGCATCGGGGCTGAAACAAAAAATTTCTCGGATAAACCAATTTAACTCTGAAAATGTGAAGTGTAAAAATAAAAAACTATCCTTAAAACGGATAGTTTTTTATTTTTTATAATTTAGACTTGAAAATTTTTTTAATTTATTTTAAACTTGTAAGGTAACTTATGCGGACGGGGGTAAATATAGATCCCAAGTCCAAAAATTAAGAAAAGTGCGGACGTAGCTCAGTTGGTAGAGTATCTGCCTTCCAAGCAGACTGTCGCGAGTTCGAGTCTCGTCGTCCGCTAATAAAAAGCCAA
>CACXGY010000067.1 GCA_902767275.1 uncultured bacterium
CGCGACCCTCTGCTTAGAAGGCAGATGCTCTATCCAGCTGAGCTACAGACGCATAAGTTATATTTATTCAGTTGTCAAATTTTCGATTTTTGTGCCCGTATGACCCACCGCTTAGAAGGCGGTTGCTCTATCCAGCTGAGCTACCAGGGCTTGCCCTTTTTGTATTATTAAGAATACCATGTCAATATCGTTTTGCAAGTTTTATTTTTTTATTCAAATTTTATTTTTTTTCTTGTATAATTATTCCTATGAAAAAGTTTTTAATACTATTAATGTTAACAATTTTATCTATCGGCTCTTTATCAGCATATGCTGATGATTTACCAATCAGACAAAAATTGCTTAATTCAAAGCCTACATATTCCAACAAATATTCAGTAGTAAAATTCTTTCAAGAACACGTATATTATGCGAATAAAAATTCTATAGAAGATTTTTTAAGGTTGTATTCTACTCAGTATATTAGTAATGACGGGTTCAAACTCGATTCAACAACAGAATTATTTACAGATTTGTGGAAGCAATATAACGGGATAAAATATAAAAATAATGTCAATTCTGTTGCATTCTATGGTGATACTGCTGTCGTTAATGTATCGGAAACAGCGACGGCTGCAATTGCGAATGATGATAAAAAAGGCGAACTAAAAAGTTTTGTTGATGTAATTTATTATCTTCAAAGAAAAGGAAAAAGTTGGATAATAACGGGTGAAAATGTCTTAACCGAAGAAATTGTAATATCGTGGGGAGATGCAAAAAGTGTTGCTATGTATCTTGAAGCCCCGCAATTAGTCGGAGCGGGAGAAGAATACAGTGCTAAATTATATATAGCACCACCGACAGGTATTTTTGCAATCGGCTCTATTAGTACAGAAATAGTTTCTTATCCGCAAAAACCTCAAAAAGATGTGTTTAAAAAATTTGCGAGTGATTACTCTTTAGAGCGTTTATTTACTGCAAATACAAAAAATACAAATGAATATGTTGTCGCTTCTATTGGTTATTCAAGACCAACTATGTCACAGGCAAGCGGTTTCAACATGAATCTCTCCGGTTATGCTTGTTTAATCAGACGTGTTAATGTTGTACCTGAAAATAAATATATTGAGGTTAAGAATGACAAGGATGCAAAATAATAAATTTAACCCTATAATATATTTCTTTGTTTGCCTTATTGTTATGATTATGTTCGATTTTATATCTACAAGTAGTATATTACACAATATTTATTTGTCTACCGAAAATTACAGATTTTTTGAGTTTGTATATGTGCAAAATACAGGTGCTGCTTTTTCATCATTCCAGCATTCAACTGTATTTTTAAGTGTAATATCTATTTTGGCAATAATTGGTATTATGTATGAACTGTTTAAAGATATAAACAAGTATTCAATTTCTATGTATTTTTGTTCTGCAATGCTAACAGCGGGAATATTTTGTAATACATACGAGCGTATTGTACTCGGATATGTTCGTGATTTTATAAGTCTTAAGTTTATCGAGTTCCCTGTTTTTAATATTTCAGATATATTAATTAACGCAAGTGTTTTTGCTATAATGCTTTTAATTATCACTAAGAAGTACAAAAAATATGCCTAATCAAGTTTTTAAAGTTGACGAGTCAGATGCGGATACAAGAGTAGATTCATTCTTGTCCTCAATATTTGATAAATATTCAAGAACAAAATTGCAAGATTTAATAAAAAATAAAAATGTTATTGTTAACAATAAAATAGTGAAGCCTTCTTATATGCTTCATACAGATGATGAAATAATATGTAACTTTGATGATGCTGATATAACAAAAATTGAATCTGAAAATATCCAGTTAGAAATAGTTTATGAAGATGAGTATTATGCTATTGTAAATAAACCTTCAGGAATGCTTACGCATCCTACTTCAAAAGAAAAAAACGGAACATTAGTAAATGCACTACTTTCAAAATACGGGGAACATTTATCCGATATAAATGGTGAATATCGCAGAGGAATTGTTCATCGTTTGGATAGAAATACTTCCGGACTTTTGGTTGTTGCAAAAACAAATATTTCACATGAAAAATTTGCTGAAATGATTAAAAATAGAGAGGTTGAAAAGCGATACAAGGCAGTAGTAAAAGGATGTATTTCAGAAAATATGGTTATAGATCAGCCAATAGGCAGAAATAAATCTCAACCTAATAAAATGTGTGTCACTCCTGACGGAAAAGACAGTTTAACAGAAATTTTTGTTATTGAACAATTTCACGATGCAACTTATATTGATATAAATTTAAAAACAGGAAGAACTCATCAGATTAGAGTTCATTTATCATATTTAGGTCATCCGGTCTATAATGATACTCTTTATGGTTTTGGTAAAATGAAAATAAAAACCGAAGAACAAGTTCTTCAATCATATAAAATCAAGTTTAAACATCCGTTTAATAATACACTTATTGATGTGCAAATTGAACCTGATGAAAAAATAATAAAAGTTTTAAATTACTTACACAACAAAGGGGATTAATATGAAAAATAATTTATTTAGAGTTTTGTGGTTAATAATATTTTTTACAGCCTTATATTTTGCTTATAAAACAGGAATGGAGATATATAAGATTATAGGAGCAGATAATATTAAATTATACATAGTGATGATTATAGGTGTATTATTAGCAGGTTTTTCTTTTGGTGCGATTATTTTCGGGTGGATTAATACAAGTACGTCTAATTCGTTAAATATGTATAAGAGAGAACTGGAGCGAGAATCAATTGATAAAACAGAAAGTTCTTCCAGAATAAAGGTGCTGGAATCAAAAATACAGGTTTTAGAAAAAGCCTTGGATGAAGCACTTAAAAAATAGTTACAAAAACGCAATTTTAATTATTTACACTCCTTATATTAAATATAAGGAGTGTTTAAGTGTACAATATTTCTTTGGAAACAATGTGCCCGACACAAGTTTCAACTATCAATCAACAAAAACAAACAATAAAAAAGACATCAATCCCGACAGGTGTTGATAAGGTTGAATTAAATACAGATCCTTTAACCGAAAAACCTGCAAGAATGTTGGTTGATTTGTTAAAGTCTGCTTTGAACGGAGAAAAATGTGATTCAAAAGAGTTAGCCAATGCAACAGCAGAAGATTGGCAAAATATGATAAAAATGGCGGACTATTCATCAATAACTGCTATTGCCTCTGATGGTATAGGCGAAGTTGGGGTTGAAAGTATTCCGAGAGATACAGTGTTTAGAATTGCACAAAGCCAAATTGAAGCAGAAAGCGTTCATCGTAGTCAAGAGATGAATTTAAAAATGATACAACGTGTATTGAACCATTATGGAATTGAAACAGTTCAGTTAAAAGGACTTGGCTTATCCATGTTATATCCTAATCCGACTCACAGAATAGGTTGTGATGTTGATATATATACAAGACTAAAAGATACAACAACAGAATCTCGTTCTAATTCCGGAGATATTGTAGATAAGATAATGCTTAGAGCCGGTATTAAAGTTGAAGATTATGACAAACCTAAAGCAAAACACAGCGAGTTTGTTTACAACGGAACGAATTTTGAAAATCACAAATTCTTTGTAAACAAAGAAAAATTATCTCAAGCAAAAATGCTTGATGAATTATTGCACAAAACTTTAAATCCTCAAGAAACAGTTCTTCCGAAAGGCACAAAAATACTAACACCGTCAAAGGAATTTAATACAATATTTTTAGCCCAACATGCCCTTCAACATTATATATGGGGCGGATTAAACCTTCATCATCTTGCAGATTGGAGTATGTTTATAAGAGAAAACGGTTTAAAACTTCCTGAAGAAACTAAAGGAACAAAATTTGAAGAATTTACACATGCTCTGACTAATTTGTCTAACAGGTTTTTAGGAACAAATATTCCTGTTCCTGAGAATAAGGAATATGAAAATGAACTATTGTCAAAGATGCTTCATCCGGAAAAACATTCGCCATCTCCTGAATTGAGCAAATTAGAAATATTGTTTTTTAAGGTTAAACGTAATATAAAAATGTCACAAAAGGCAAAAGAGTTTGGCGGGGGTAATATAGCAAAAATATTTTTCGAAACAGTATTAGAGAAAATACACGATATTCCTGCTCTGTTTAGACCTTTATAAAAATAAAAAAAAGTCGCTTCCTTAAGCGACTTAAACATCGATTTAGTAAGATTAGGTAAGTAAAACCTATTATTACAATCCTTCAGAATAGTTATAATCATTCTTGATATTATCTGAAAGCATTGTCTTATAAGAATCCATGAATGCGTTGATTTCTTGCAATTCAACAGATAATGTTGTTATTTGATTTTCTAATTGAGTTTCCCAAGCAGTCATATCTTCCACTTCTGCTTCATAATAACAATCAATATACTCAACTTCTTCTCTATATTCAGGAATTTCAGTATAGTCTACATAATTATAAGTGGAATCTTTATAAGATACAGAAAAAATATTTTTGCATTCCGTACGTAAAGCCTGATATTTAGCAGTTTTCCAAGCAGCCAAATCAGAAGTTTCTGCAGCAGCAAGTGTTTTGCTGTTTTGATATTGAGTTATCTTCGTATTAATCTGGTTACGTCGATGAATATAAGATAACAGTGTCTCATTTAATATCGCTTCTGCCATATCTTCTTACCTTACGGATAAATCTTACATGTATATAAAGTTTTTCAGTCTTATGTGATTTCAAGAGATGTATTTTTCGTTACAAAAGTTAACATGCTGAAATATGCATGGTTACATGGTTTTCGAGATTCTTCCTTCTTAAAAAATTATTGCATCACTCCGTCAAGTTTATTTTTTAAATCTTCTATTGCTTCAAGAATATCTTTATTCTCTTTTCCGTATTTAAGACAAACTCTTGTCCTTCTTAAAGCAAGTGTAGACAATGTTCCTCCAACATTTCCATAAACAGGGATTTTTATATTGTCAATTATTTTGGATTCAACATCGCCCCATTCGTCGGAATTGTTGTATAAACCTATCGCCATATATAGTAAATTATTGTCAACGTCGTATTTTCCGTTTCTAAGAATTCTACATTCTTTTTTAATATTATTAGTTAATTTGTAATCATAATTCGTACTCTCAAGGAGAGTTTCTGTTAAATAATTCTCTCGCATTTTATTAATATTTTTATTGGTTAAGTCTTCTTCAATAAGCCATGGTTTTGCTACTAAAGTTCTATATGGTGCAAATTCTGATGACAGTGTATCGGGTGCGTATCCGGAAAGTTTTCGTACACATTCACTTTCTATAGGGATTAAATTATTTGCTAATGGCAAATCATCTTCGTTTTTTGCTTTTGTAAAATATTCTTTTTTATCACGTTTCCAATCAAATAGTTCATCATCATGAAAAGTTTTATCAAAAATTGACAATTCGTCTTTTATTGTATTGTCAAAGTTGGACTCACAATCTTCATAATCATCTTCTATAACATCAAATCCGAATTTATCCCTTCCATTGAAAGAAATATTATTCGTTTTGATAAAACAATCGGTCGTGATTTTAGATTTAACACCATTTTGAAATTGTTTTGAATTTTTATTGCTAAAATTTGAGTTTAAATAATTACTTGAATGAGTCTGAATAATTTTCATTTTATAGTCTTTCAAAATTAGTTGATATAATTTTTTATTTATAGAACGTTTCTAAAAAAAAATTTTGCCAAACAATGAGAGTGCATATTTTATTATGCACTCTCGCTTCATTCCGAATTATTTTGCCCGAAGTATATAATTAATCTTTATCAACAGATTCTTGAGGAAAATTTTCAGATGGATTATTTTTAGCCTCAAATTGATTGTTGAACTTTCCATTGTGTTTTTTGTGGCATTTACAATTACAGCGATGCGGTGTAAAAGTCCTGTGATGATAAGCAGGAGGGAATTGTTGCTGCATTGCAGGCGGCATCATACCCATTGGAGGTGGCGGACATTTCGGACGAAGTAGCGATGCACTTAATAATATAGCAAGTGTTGCTCCCACAAAAACACTTCCGCTGATAAAGAGAAACTCTCTAAATTTTTTTAAGGCTTTTTCTTTACAATTGCATTTTAATTCTTCCGGCATACAAATCTCCTTATTTATAAGTGACACTTTTATAACGATTTTTTTTTAGAATTGTTCATTTTATTAAAAGTTTTTATTTTTTTTATATACAAAAGAAAAAATATATGCTAAAATATAATCAGATGTAGTATAAAATTTTTAGGAAATATATGCGACAGAGGTAAATGTAAAAGGGTAAAGTAAGATAAAGTTCAAAGGGAACTTTAATTGTTATACGCCAATTTATATTTGCAAAAACTCAAAAGTCGGTAGGTTATATGTACTGACGGTTGCATATATTATAAAAAATACAAATAGTAAAGGAAAAGCAGATGGAAGGTATTTCAATCGCTCTGATTGTGGTATTGGCTGTGGCAGTAGTTATACTGTGCGTTTTATATGCTAAACAATCAAAGCAATCCAAAATTAGTGCTGCCGATTTGGCTGAAAAAGAGAATTTAATTAAAAAAGAGGCTATTATAAGTGCAAAAGAAGCACTTCAAAATGAAAGAGAAAAATTTAACGAAGAAGAAAGAGAACGCAGAAGAGAATTAAATAATTTTGAAAATAAACTCACAAAACGTGAAGATGAATTAGAATCAAAAATACAATCTGTAACAGATAAAGAATCTCATCTTGATAAAAGAGAAGATGAAATTGATAAGAAAGAAAAAGAATTAGATGAAGCACTTCAAAGACAACTTTCTGAATTAGAAAGAATTTCGGGGCTTTCTGTTGAAGATGCAAAAAATATGCTTTTAGAACAATTAAAGCAAAGTTTAGCACAAGAACAAATGCAGTTAATAAGAGAAAATGAAGCAAAAATAAGAGAAGATGCTCAAGAGAAAGCAAAAGAAATTTTATCAACAACAATGCAAAGATGTATGATGGATCAAGTTGTTGAGTCTACCGTATCAGTTGTTTCATTACCTAATGATGAGATGAAGGGTAGAATAATCGGTAGAGAAGGTCGAAATATCAGAACGCTTGAAACATTAACCGGAGTTGATTTGATTATTGATGATACACCGGAAGCAGTTGTTTTGTCATCATTTGACCCAATACGTCGTGAGATAGCAAAACTTGCACTTGAAAAACTTATACAAGACGGACGTATTCATCCGGTAAGGATTGAAGAAGTTGTTGAAAAATCAAAAGCGGAAATAGAAAAGAAAATATATAGAGAAGGTGAAAACGCCGCACTTGATATGGGTGTAATGGGGTTAAGCAAAGAACTCATAAAAGACCTTGGACGTTTATATTACAGAACGAGTTACGGACAAAATGTTCTAACCCACTCAATAGAAGTTGGACATATATCGGGAATGCTTGCAGCAGAGTTGGGAGCAAATGTGTATACCGCAAAACGTGCAGGTTTGTTACATGATATAGGTAAGGCAGTCGATCAAACTCAAGAGGGAACTCACATACAATTGGGGGTTGAACTTGCAAGAAAATTTGGTGAAAGAGAAGAAATTATACACGCAATTGAAGCACATCACGATGATGTTACCGCAAACACAATTGAGGCTGTTTTGGTAAAAATAGCGGATGCTATTTCAGCAGGCAGACCAGGAGCAAGACGTGATACGCTCGAAATATACATTAAACGTTTACAAAAGATTGAAGAAATTGTTAACAGTTATGACGGTATTAAGCAATCATTTGCCGTACAAGCAGGTCGTGAGGTTCGAGTTATTGTCGAGGCTGAACAATTTGATGATTTAGCATCGCAAAAACTTGCAAGAGATATTGCTAATAAAATTGAAAATGAACTTGATTATCCGGGACAAATCAGAGTTACGGTTGTAAGAGAGTTTAGGGCAGTAGAGATAGCAAAATAAATTAATAATACAAGGATATCAGGACATTAGAAATGTCAGATAAACAGTTAAAAGTTTTATTTTTCGGTGATTTGGTAGGCAAAGTCGGCAGAAATGCAGTGGTTGCCTATCTTGCCGATTTGAAAACAACTGATAATTATCCGGATTTTGTTATCATAAACGGAGAAAATGCATCGCATGGATTCGGATTAACAGAAAAAAATTATAATGAATTAACCGAAAGCGGGATAGATTGCATTACCTCAGGAAACCATATATGGGATAAAAAAGAAATCTATAACTACATCGAAGGAGCGGATAAGTTAATCCGCCCCATCAATTACCCCGCAGGAACTCCTGGAGTCGGAAGCCGAATTTTCGAGGTTAAAGGAGAAAAGATAGGTGTGATAAATGCTCTGGGAAGGGTGTTTATGCAACCATTGGATTCCCCTTGGGAGTTGGTAAAAAGTGAGGTCTTAAAAATCAAGGAAATCACTCCTAATGTTATAGTAGACTTCCATGCAGAAGCGACAGCGGAGAAATTGTGTTTCGGACGATTTTTGTCTGAGATAGGGGTTTCTTTTATGGTAGGCACTCATACTCACGTTCAAACCGCTGACGATAAAATTATTAATTGTATGGGTTATATAACTGATGTCGGATTTTGCGGTGCTGTTGACAGTATTATCGGAATGGAATATGAAACCTCTGTAAAACGTTTAACCACAGCATTACCTGAACGGTATGAGGTTGCTGTTACTTATCCTGCTCAAATCAATGCAGTTGAAGTTTCTCTTATTGATGGGAAAACAACTGAAATAAAAAGAATTAATATTAAAGTAGACAGTAAAGAAGAAATGGAGGTCGACGTTGAAAACAGCGTATGATATACATGATTCGGGGAGGGTGTAATGAAATCCGATTTTCATATACACACCTATTACTCAGATGGTATATTTTCACCCGAAAAAATTGTAGACCTTGCTCTCGAACATGGGTTAGAGGTCATAGCATTAACTGATCACGATAATGTTTTATCGTATAATGTTGCAAAAAAATATATAGAAGAAAAAAACGCAAAACTTGAACTTATCCGAGGAGTTGAAATAAATACTCTATACAAGGGAATGGAAGTCCATATTTTGGGTTACTTTATGGATATAAACAATAAAGACTTCTTAGGAATGTTGAAAGCCCAACAACAAGCCAGAATTAAACAGACAAAAGAAATTTTAGCACTTCTGAATAAAAAAGAAGGTATTAAAATCAACTTTGAAGATGTTAAAAATATGGTAGCGGAAGGCGGAAGTATAGGCAGGCCTCATATAGCGAAAGCAATAACAAATGCCGGCGGAACTTCAAATGTTATAGAAGCATACAATAAGTATATCCATGCAGATTCTCCTGTGTATGTAGAGCGTAAAACTGTGTCGCCGTTTGACGTAGTGGAAATTATTTATGATGCAGGTGGTATTCCTGTAATAGCACATCCTTATGATGTTCCGATTGCCGATGAATTAATTCCGCAACTCGTAAATTGCGGGTTAAGAGGTATTGAAGCCTACCATAGAAAACATTCGGCACCATATATTGAACATTTTTCTACTCTTGCGGAAGAATACGGATTAATTGTAACAGGCGGTTCTGATTTCCACGCACCAAATATTATGAACGGACAAATTATACTTGGGAAGAATTTTGTTCCGGAATGGATTTATGGTAAACTTGTTGAAGAAAAAAGACGACTGGATATGGCATAAACAATGGATAAAGAACAGAAAATAATAAATAAAATACAGTTAACCGACGGGTTTACGCTTGTTGAAGTTGTAATCTTGTTTGTGATTTTTTTAACCGTTGCGGTGTTAGTTATTCCATTGTCTATTGATGATGCAGTTACAGCAAAGAATACTGCAAAATGGAAGCATGTACAGAGCGGATTTTCTAGTATTCCTATTTCAATGATGGATTCTCTGAATTACAAAACAACGGGGCAGGTAAAACTTGAGGATTTTATTGCTGCACTGATTAAAGTTCATCCGCTTCAAAATGTTGTTAATTATAAAATAAAATATATGAACGGCGAAACACCGACATCTGAATACATTTTTGATGAAATATATAATACTGATAACGGTGCAACAGTTGCTTTTAAGTGGTTCAATAAAACTAAGAAAACGGGCGAAGATGAAATTGACGGGATTATAATGTATGACGTTAACGGAAAACGTGGACCAAATATTTGGGGAAAAGATGTTTTTGGGTTAAATATTTATAATAATAAAGTTGAACCTTTCGGAAAACGTGAAGATCCTATAACCGTTGAAACTGATTGTTCAAGACAAGGAACCGGTCTATATTGTTCCTTCTATTATTTGCAAAATGCGAACGAAGGGAATGACGAATAATGAAAAAAAAAGTTTGTGTTTTTTGTTCATCATCAAATACTCTGGCAAAAGAGTTTTATTCGGATGCGGATAAATTGGGTGTATTGCTTGCTAAATCAGATTTCGATTTGGTATACGGAGGGAGTTCTGTCGGAACGATGTATTCTATTGCAAAATCTGCAAAAGCAAACGGTGCAAAAATATATGGAGTAATGCCGAAAAAATTATATGGGTTTGGTGTTCATTCTACCGAATGCGATGAATTTCATTTGACTGACAATATGAGAGATAGAAAATCTAAACTGGATGAGTTATCAGATGCGGTAATTGCAATGGCAGGCGGATTTGGAACCTTGGAAGAAGTGTCTGAAATACTTTGTCACAAACAACTGGGTTATAATAATAAACCAATAGTTTTTTTGAATACGAACGGTTTTTATAATCATTTGATTGAATTTTTCAATACCATAATGGAACAAAGTTTTGCAAAAGATACGGCAAAAAATTTATACTATATAGCAAACAGTCCTGAAGATGCTGTTCAATATATTTTAAATTATTCTTATAAACAGAAAGAAGTCCGACCTGAGGATATATATACTGCTGCAAAATCTTAATTATAGGCTCATTGAATCTAATGTAACCCCTTCAATTTTTAATAAATCTTTTTTAAGTTGAGAAATGTTTTCATCATCAACTATTTCAAGCAGTATTATTCCGTAGTTTGCACAAACACTGCTGCATGTGCTATGTAACCCTATTCTGGTTTTAATAATGCATCCGTATTCAGATATAATATTCTGAAACTCCGGAGAAGTGGCTGTTCTGTTTGATAGTTTTATACCGAGAATTGTAGTCATATTTGTATAGTAATATTAATTACGATTAATACTATTAAACAGTTATAAAGACAATTGGATAAATATTAAATTGTTTAATATTGAAAAGTTAGGTATAAACAGATAGTTAGTATGACAGAATGAAACAAACACTTTGACGGTTTACGGTCAGATGAAACTTAAATTATCAAATTTTAATTCAAATTATTTTTATTAATAAACCATAGTTGGTAAAGTCATAAATTCCTGTTTGTTTGTAAAATCTTTATTATTAAAACCCACCTTTATTTTATTACGACTAAACCGCTTCTCAATTCTATCAATAGCCTTACAAAGCCGTTCGCTTTTTTCTTTTCTAACCTGATTCTAAAAAAGATTAAATTGTTTATTTGCAGTTGTGAGCAAGTTATTAGTACAATGAAAAAGATTTAAAAAATCCTAATTTATATTAGGGCTTTTTTAGAAGTGGAAGTAAGAAAAAGAATTATGAACAAATTTATTTATTTTCAATCTTATATTTTTTCTTAACTCTGTATCTTGATTTATAATCTCCATATTTAATTTTAAAATCTAAATCTTCATCTTTATTTCTGTGGCTATATTCATGTTTGTCAAATGTCGTATTATAAAGTTGAATTACACTCATTGAAATATTTGAACAATGAGCAGATATTCTTCTTAAATCTGTCAACAAATCAGAATATAAAAAACCTGTATCAATAGAACATACGCCTTCTTTTAATCTATGTATATGATTATTTTTTGCTCTGCGAACACCTTTTTAATTACGGCATCCAACGGCTCAACTTTTGTTGATAATTCAAGATTATCAGTTTTATAAACATCAAAAGACATATAATATATTTCTTCTACAGCATTGACAATTGTTTTTAAGTCGTCAATGGCTTCTTGTGATAATTTATTTTCTAAATCATTGAATTTTTTCGCGATTTTTAAAATATTACTTGCGTGATCTCCAATTCTTTCAAATTCTCCAATTGCTAAAATTAATTGAGATACTTTGTTACCGTCTTCTTCCGTTAAATCTTTACTTGAAAGTTTTACTAAAAATGCTTCTAATTTATCTTCATAAGAATCTATAGTTATTTCATTTTGTTCAATTTCTTCTGCCATTCGTGGTCTAAATGTTTTTAGCATTTTTGCTGAATTAATAAAATTAAATTGTGTAATCTCTCCCATTTTTATTGTTTTTGCGTAACACTCAGATATGGCAAAAGTTGGAGAGAGTAATAGTCTTTCATCAAGAATTACCGTTTTATTTGAAGTATTTTTATTCTCAGGAATATATTTTATTGCGAGTTTTTCAATTGCTGTTGCAAACGGGAATAATATAAATGCAGCGGTTATATTAAAGATAGAATGAAAAACTGCTATCCCGAACGGGTTTATATTTGAACTTAAAAATTTCAAATGCAAGAAATATTGTGCAAATAATAAAACGGGTAAAAATATACACACCCCTAATATATTGAATATAATGTGTACTCCTGCAACTCTTTTTGCATTTATATTTACTCCGATACTTGCAAGTAGTGCAGAAATACAAGTACCTATATTTTGTCCCAATATAATAGGTATCGCAGCCGCCCAAGTAACACTTCCGTTTAATGATAATGCTTGTAATATACCGACTGATGCTGATGAACTTTGAATTATCATAGTAATTACTAACCCTGCAATCATTCCTAATATAGGATTAGAAAAGGCCGTCATCATGTTTCTGAATTGAGGGATATCAGATAACGGTGACATTGATTCTGACATAAATATCATCCCTGTCATAAGAATAGCAAAACCGATTAAGACAGACCCCGCATTTTTACGCCTGTCACTTTTTGATACCATAAACATGCAAATTCCGATAAATGCCAGAACAGGAGAAAATGATTCAGGTTTTAATAATTTAAAAAACCACCCTGCATTTTCTTGAATCGCAGTTAAACTCAAAATCCAAGCCGTTATAGTTGTACCAATGTTTGCCCCCATTATTACCGGTACAGTTTGTGACAAAATCATTATTCCTGAATTAACAAGCCCGACAAGCATAACTGTAACAGCAGATGAAGATTGAATAATTGCAGTAATCCCTGCTCCCATTACAAAACTCTTAAACGGGTTTGAGGTCATTTTTTTTAATAATTGTTCTAATTTCCCTCCTGCTATTTTTTCTAATCCCTGCGACATTATTGAAATTCCATACAGGAAAAATGCCAAACCTCCTATTAGTGTAAAAATTGAATATATGTCCATGACTTTATCTCCTTTTAATTAGTTTTACCTGCTCTATAACCGCAATATGCGTATATTGCAGGAAGCACCGTATCTAAATGTAAGTTTTGAATTATCGGTAATCTTGCCAATGTTAATGCTCCCAGTGCATCATCAGCATTCACAAGACAATCCTTGAAGGTAAGTTTTCTGTCAGGTTCTTTATCCTTTGGATCAAATACCAAATTTGAAACCTGTGCAGCCCCAAACATCCCCACTACTAATCCGCCTAAAACAGATGCGACTTTAGTTGCAGGATTATTAAATCTGTTACTTGATTCTGGCAATTTTAGAACACCGCCTACAATCCAAGTAGGAATTGATGCATTCAAAAATTGAAACACACCTTCTTTAAATTTGTTTTTATTCGTTTTTTTATCTTCGCCAATCATACCTGCAACTGTCCCGCCCGCAACAGATGTGCCTGAAAGTATTAACATATCCTGAAGTCCATATTCCATTTTTAAAGGATTTTTTATTTTTCGATTTTTCATCATTATTGCAAGCGGAATAGCAGTGCCTGCCACAGCACCGATGCATGAACGTATTTTTGTGTACATATTATTATTCGTTTTTGATGGGGATGATTGAATGCTATTTATCATTTTTTATTCCCTAGGCTAACCTAATTCGCTGTTTTTGTAATACAAACCCAAGTTCTACGACTACATTATTAAATATACAAAATAATTGTTAGTTTTTTGTTAGTGATAAAAAATATTTATATAATTATTTTAAAAGTTGTACCTTTGTTTATTTCGCTTTCGACTTCAATTTTCCAATTATGAAGTTCTGCAATATGTTTTACAATCGCAAGACCAAGTCCTGTACCGCCATTTTTCCTGCTTCTTGTTTTATCAACTCTATAAAATCTTTCAAAAATTCGAGGTAAATGTTCTTGTGCAATTCCGATTCCGTAATCCTTGACTTCTATAATAATATTTTTATCTTGCTTTAAATTAACTTCTATATTATCGCATCCCGAATATCTTATTGCGTTAGATAAAAGATTTGATATTGCTGTTATTACAAGATTTTCGACACCTAAAATTTCAACATTGCAACTTGAATTAAATTTAATCTCAATCCCAACTGCAACATTGTTAATTGCTTGTTGAACGGCATTATTAAGATTAAATTTTTTAAAATTCTTATGTTCATTGGTTTTTTCTAAATCAATTTCCGACAAGGCAAGCATATCGCTAACTAAATTATTTATTGTTGTAGTTTGTGTTTTAATTATTTCAAAACATTCTTTTTGCAAATTGTTCGTTTCAGTGTTTTCTTCAATCAATTCAACTGCCGAATTTATTGCGGTAATCGGAGTTTTAATTTCATGCGTTATATTTGAAACAAACTCACTTCTATACTTTTCAAGTTGAGTAAGTCTTTCAATTTGATTTTTTAGTTTATTTGTCATTCTGCTTATTGCTAAGGATAATTCACTTAATAAACTGCTTTTGGGTTTAGGTATTTCTGTATCAAATTCCCCTCTTGCAATTTTAATTACACTATCCTCTAAAGAATTAAACGAATTTCTAATTGAATAGAAAATATGTATAAGAGTAAATATAAGACAAAGTATTCCTATACAAAATATAATTATTATGTTTTCTTGTGCTTTTATTATTGAACTTATAACAAATTCTTGTGAAAGGGAAAGTTCTAAATAATAAGTTTTGTTATTTACATTAAATTCACTTATTTTTTCTAAACTTTTATTTTCAAAAGATTCTATATATAAATCCCAAATATCAAACTTTTTTTTGCCTATACGAACGTCATTAGCCTTTATTTCTTTTTTGTTATCAGTAGATGAAATAATTATATTTTTATGTTTATCAAAAACTCTAAATGAAAATTCAGAATTATTTTTGAAATTATTTGCGTATTCTTTCAAAGAAAAAATATCATTGTTTTTTAATAATGGAATTATTACCCATTGAATTTGTTTTGTAAAGATTTCAAGTTCTTTTTTTTCTTCTTGAATATAAGAATTATTAAATTGCACAATATTAAATATTGAGATACCTACAAATAATAAACCTGTAACCAAAATTACCAGAACTCTATTTAACCAAAATAAATCACGTCTTTTCAATTTAATTAGGCTCCTTTAATTTATAGCCAATTCCTCTTATAGTTTCAATGTTTGCACCAATACTACCTAATTTTCTTCTCAGATTTAATATTTGCACATCCATTGCTCTTTCTGACACGTTAAATCCATCATCTCCTCGTAAATATAAAAGTAATTGTGAACGAGAAAAAACAACTCCAACATTTGATACTAATATTTTTAATATTTTATATTCAAACCTTGTGAGTTCAATTTCTGTATCATCAATAGTAACAATTTTTTTTACATCATCAATTTTTATATTTTCGTATTTAGAAGTTGAAAAATTAATATTATTCAAATGTGCTTTTATTCTTGCAAGTAAAACTTTATTACTAAAAGGTTTAGATATATAATCTATTGCACCGGATTCAAAACCTTGCAAAATATCTTCTTCCATTTTTTTAGCGGTAAGC
>CACXGY010000068.1 GCA_902767275.1 uncultured bacterium
ACATTGATTGTTCGAAATTATTCACAAATCTGATATCTATACTGAACAAATATTGTCGTAACCCATCCTCTGTCCTTCCCTTGTCAAAGGAAGGAAACTATCTTACCCTCCTTATGCCAGGGAGGGTCGCTATTGTTGTGGTTTTGTTATTACAATAGCGGGGTGGGTGGTCTGTTTTTTTAAATCTTTGATTTATCAAATCAGTAACCCATCCTCAGTCATTCCCTTAACAAGGAAATGAGGATGATATTACTAACAAACCTATATGTTTTTTTGAAACATATCCTCGCTTCAACTATACTCTTTTAACTAAATTTTTGGTAAATGTATACACTAATAGTTTAAACTATGTTTTGATTTTTTCAAGTGTTAGATTTACAAATTCCATTAAAACCAAACTCTTTTTATAACGTTATATCAGTGTTTTCCTAATGTAACAATGATTTGTTATTCTGTTACATTGTTAAATATTCTTAATAATTTAACCTTATAAATATCTTTTTTATTAATTCCTTTAAAATTATTTACTAAAATGTTATAATTTACTTATGACAAAACAAGATGATTTTATTTCAACAGTTTCACATGAGTTACGGACACCTTTGACCAGTATCAGAGGGTTCGCACAAACAATGCTGTCTTCATGGGATAAAATTGATGATAACTCAAAGAAAAAATTTCTTGAAATAATCGAACAACAATCAAACCGTTTAATCCACCTTGTAGAAAATATTTTATCAGTAACAAAAATACCGAATGAAGATTTAGTTTTAAAAAAAACTAATATCAATACCGCCATATTTTCAACGGTTCAAATACTAAAACAAAAATATAATACACATAATATTGTAATAAATTCAGACAAAACAAATCCTGAAATATATGCCGATTCGGAAAAATTACAACAAATATTTATCAATCTCATAGAAAACGGCTGCAAATACTCTGAACCGCAAACAACAGTTACAGTAAATACAAAAAGCGATAATCAATATGTATATATAACAGTTCAAGATGAAGGTGTCGGTATAAGTGAAGAATATGCCGATAAAATATTTGAAAAATTCTCACGAATAGACAATCCTCTGACAAGTAAAACACAAGGTTCAGGATTAGGATTATACATAACCAAAACATTGACAGAAAAAATGAACGGAGAAATATCATTCAAATCTTTAGAAAAAGGAACAGTTTTTGAATTAAAATTCCCGCAATATAACATAGAGGATCATGCGAAATGCTCTGTAACGCACTAATAATAGATACACGAAAAGAACTGTCAACAAAATATAAAAAAAGTTTGACAGACAAAGACATACAAGTTCAAATAGCCAGAACGCTCAAAGATGCCTTAGGGTGTATTCAAACATTGGAACCTGATTTAATAATTGTTTCAGACAGTATACCTGAAGCACTGTCTGATTTTTGCGAAAAAATAAGAGTTCTGACATACAATATCAGACCTGTAATCATAGCCCTTTCAAAATCAGATAATATAGAAGATAAAATAAAAACATTGGAAGCAGGTGCAGATGATTTTATAAGTGAACCCGTGAATTTTAAAGAGTTTCAAATCAGAATAAAAGCACATTTAAGAAGAGAATTAGAAACAAATCTTGACAACAAAACATTATTACCGAACGAAAAATATTCAATAAGAGCATTAAAACGCACTCTGGCAGAAAATAAAGAGTGGGCAACACTGCTTATCAGTATAGAAAATTTTAAACAATACGCAGAAGTATACACAGAATTTGCAGGAGATAAAGTTATAAAAACTTTAATCGCCATAATTAAATCGGCATTAACGGATACTGATTTTTTAAGCCAAATATCTGAAACCGAATTTTTAGTAATAACAAAACCAATTACCGCAGAGAGAATGGCATCATACATTACAATGGCATTTGACTCGATTGCACAAAAATTTTATTCACATGATGACACAAAACGTGGATATATGTTATTGCAAGGTAATGATGAAGCAGGGATAAGAATTGATTTTGTATCAATATTAATAAGTGTTATTTCAAGCGAATTTGATTCCTTTGAAAATCCTCAACATTTAATCCAAAAAATGAAACAAATAAAAACATTGGCAAAACTACCGTCAAAATCAAATTATATAGTAGACCGCCCAAAGATATCAGGAGAAAACTCTATCCAACAAAATATCAACAAAAAAATAGTTATATTGGAAAAAGACAGTGCAATGGAGTTATTATTAAGAACCACATTAGAATTGCAAGGCTATGATGTAACAACAGAATTTGAAAACTCAATAACCCCGGCAATATTTATAATAGATACCGGCGATAATATGGATAAATTAGAATTATGCAGACAAATAAAACTAAATAAAACTTTTGTAACTTCAAAAATGATAGTTACATCAAACTACCACGACAAATCAACCATATTAAACACGGGAGCAGACCTATATCTGCCAAAACCTTTTGAACTATCAAACTTAGTCAAATGGGTTGAACATTTTATGAGAGAAATAAACTATTAAACTTATCCGATAAGTTCATCCAATGCATCGGCATTTTGTTGTGCTTTATGGAAATCAAGACTCTTGTTACGACGCATATAATTGCGAAGTGCTTCTCTGATTAGTTCACTTCTGGAACGCTGAACAGAATTTGCGAGAGTATCAACCTTATCTAAAAACTCCGGTGACATTGAAACTAATACTCTAGGCATAAAAAACTCCTTGTCTTCAATACTAAAGTATCATATTTTTCAAAACCTTGCAACTGTTATTAAAATAAATTAACTTTCATATTGTTCAGAAAGTTGAAATGCTGTTTCTGACAGTTGATTAGTATTTTCATCAAGAATACCGCGTTTAAGTTGAGTAAAGAATGCTTTTTTAGAATTAAATTTTTTCTTCAAAAATTCATAAGCAACCTTAGGGTCACATTTTGAACCGCAAGTAAACAAATCCACAGCGGCATAACCCAATTCAGGCCAAGTATGAACAGCAAGATGACTTTCAGCGATTATAACAACACCGCTAACACCATAAGGATTGAATCTGTGAAAACACTTTTGAACAACTGTAGCACCACATTCTATTGCAGCATCCACCATATAATTCTCGATTTTATCTTTATTATTCATTATATTTGGGTCACATTCAAAAAACTCTGCCAAAACATGTCGACCTAAATAAGTTGCTCCATTTTCTTGTATTTCCAATTATTTCACTCCATTAACATTACATATTACATACTCTTATAATATATTATAATAAAAATTTCAAAATGCGTAATTTTCAGTAAAAATTTGTTATATTTTTTAAACTATAACAATTTAATATAAGCCTTCAAAGATTTAGATTGCTGTCCTAATTGAGATTGATGATGTTTTTTATGAGTTGTTACCTTATATACCGGCGGATAAAAAACAACCAAATTCAATTCATTAGGAATTATATAATTTGATATATCTATCTCGCATCTTTGTTTAGTATTTTTATTTTCGAGATTAAATGTAACATCTTCATTATTAATTTTCATACATAAAGAGTTTACTATACCTTTATCAGGAATAACTAAAATTGCTTTTTGAGATGGTGCAAAAAAACATTGAGGGATTTGAGTATTTTTAATTTCAACAGGTTTAGTACCAAGACAAATATTGTTATAATAATGTTTCAAAATCGTATCGAAACTCATTTTACAATCTTTCGCCATATACATAGCACCATACTGGCTTAAGCCGCATCCGTGTCCAAATCCGCCGCCATAAGCGACTATATCAGTCAGATTACCATTATCATCTTTTGTGTATGTAAAGACCACATTAGCACTTGGCAACGGCTTATTCTCTTTTTGAAAAATTCTTCTTATAACAAGTTCTTTTCCGACAGTAAAAGTATTTTTATCAGTCGAAATTTCCATAAAAACAATTTTTCCTGAATCCCCTCTTTTAGTAACTTTTATCTCTTTTAAAGAACCAAAATCGTCAGGATTAGTTAATTTAGGTTCAACAAACCCTGTTTTAGATTGAACAATAAGAGTTGATTTCAAAACTCTTTCCAACTCATCTTTAGTCCAAGTTCTTGTCCACCTGTATAAAGGAGAATGAATATCGTATGACAAAGGCTTTGAAGAATAAAATTTCAGAGCATCATCTTCATTATTCAAAGGCTTGAAATCCGGCAAATCCGGTTTTGCGACAAGATAACCTTTAACAGGAGCGGGGAATTGTTGAGTAATCGGGTCAGAAAAAGTTTCCGAATAATTTTCGGTATACCCTCCTGCTGTTGAACAAAAAACCGCAACAATCATATCGTCATTGTACAGAGCAACGATTCCGTGAGTTTCATCAATAGCACGGTTAGATAACTCGGATTCACGATTATAACCGTTATAGACCTGACTTGCAACGCTGTCTACAACATCATAACATCTGGAAATTTTAGTTCTTGGAGTAAGAGAATACACTCTTGCGGCAACGGCTTGTGCTTTTAGGGCTTCCAACCCGAAAGACACCGGCATTTCGCAAGGCACAACCCCTTTAAGATAATATTCAACATCAAGACAATTAATAAGATAAAACTTATCCGATTTATCAGGAACTGCAACTATTCTGAATTCTCCTCTATATAAAGCGGGTTTACCGCCTCTAATCAAGTCTTTTATACCAATAACACCATTGGGCACAGTTATAGAAATATCTTTATCGAAAACGGCTTCATATTCCATTTCTGTCAACGGTTCAATGTAATAAAGTGTATACTTTCCGTCAGAGCGGTTAATTTTTAACTCCGCACCTTTAGGAATGATACCCAGTTCTTCTTTCGTTTTCAAATCAGAAACAATCATATCAGAAGTAGCATATAAAACAATCTCCGACTTTTCAACAGTAGTGTATTTGCTATCCATAATCGCAACTTTTACCATAGCATTTGAGGGATAAGTATAAGATATATTCTGAATCAAAAAAATAAAACACAATAATATAAAAAATGAACACAGTATTTGACTAAACTTCTTATCCATAAAAAAATTTTAGCATAAAATATATAAAAAAGTTAAACAAAATAAAAACTCTGTGGTATAATGTACAATATCGGGATGTAGCGCAGTTTGGTAGCGCACTGTGTTCGGGTCGCAGGGGTCGCAAGTTCGAATCTTGTCATCCCGATTTTATTTTTAATAATATAATTTACCCCTGACATACTGATTTTATATTATGGGATGTAGCACAGTTTGACTCTGCCGACGCAAACGATTAAGTATCGTTTGCGGAGAGGTAGCACTGTGTTCGGGTCGCAGGGGTCGCAAGTTCTCCGGAATTATTCGGCTGGTCGCAGAAGCGTGGTTCTGCTCCACGTTACGAGTTTCGCTTTGCTTCACTCTACCGAAAATTCCGTTCTTGTCATCCCGATTTTATTTTTAATAATATAATTTACCCCTGTCATACTGATTTAAAGGCGTTAAGACACTAAGTAAATGTTCCCTGCCCTTTGCAAGGGAAGGGTTAGGGAAGGATTGCCAATAGTTTATTAAAAACCCAATTCCTATTGCTAAAGGAAATTATAAAAAATCTTATTGCCCTATTGCCTTATTGCCTTTAAAAAATAGACTATAACCTTCAAATATAATACAGTTTTCATCTAAACAGTTGATATTTGTTTATTCAATATTTGTTAGTGGTATTATATTATTATGGCGGTTAGTTACGAGGAAGTTGTATCACAAATTAAAGACAGATTGGATATTGTGGATGTCGTATCCCAATCCGTTGTGCTAAAAAAATCAGGTGCAAACTATTGGGGATTATGTCCGTTTCATAACGACAAAAAACCCTCTTTGTGTGTCAGTCCGACAAAAGGAATATATAAGTGTTTTTCATGCGGAGCAGGTGGCGATGCGTTAACTTTTTTACTAAAAACTCAAAACAAAGATTTTAAAGAACTAATAGCCGAATTGGCTGAAAAATTCGGAATTGAACTGCCGAAAACTTCCGGATTCAAACCTCAAAATAAAGAATTAAAAACAAAAATGAAAGAAGCATGTGCTGATGCGGTAAAATTCTATCAAAAACAATTGACTCTTGATAAGGACAGCACAAAAGCAATAGGATACCTCAAACAAAGAAGTATTGGAGATGATATTATTGAATTGTTTTCTCTGGGTTGGGCTCCAAACGACTATTCTAAATTATATGATGCCCTCAAAGACAAATATTCGGAAGAAGTTCTTGAAAAAGCCGGATTAATACTAAAAAGTTCTAAAGGGAATTGGATAGACAGGTTCAGAAATCGAATTATAATACCTATCCAAAACGAAGACGGAGAATATGTTGCCTTCGGAGCAAGAGCAGTTGATGAAGGACAAAACCCTAAATATTTAAACTCCTCTGATTCGTTAATATATAACAAACGTAAAATCTTATTCGGATTATATACAGCCAAAGACTCAATAAAAGAAGAAGACTCGGTAATAATAATGGAAGGCTACTTTGATGTAATCTCAACACAAGCACACGGGATAAAAAACTGTGTCGCTTCTTGCGGAACAGCATTTACACAGGAGCACGTAAGATTATTGTCAAGATATACAAAGTCCAGACGAATATTTTTATCTTTCGACACTGATACTGCGGGAGTAAATGCAACAACTAAGGGCGGTGAAACGATTAGAGAAGTATTTGCTTCTTTGGGTAATATTAAACAGTTTGATGAAAGTCACGTCAGCACAGATGATGAAAACTATGCATGCGAAATTCGTGTAGTATCTCCGCCGGAAGGAAAAGATCCCGATGAATATATAAGAGCGTACGGTGCCGATGCTATGAGAAAACATATTAATAATGCTCCGTTATTGATAGATTTTGAACTGAATAATATACTTAAAAGAAGTCATGCTTCTAAAACTCCTCAAGAAAAATCACAAATTGCACAAGAAGTGATTCCTATTTTATGCGAAATACATAACAGAGTAATACAGGGAGAATACATAAAAATGGTTGCTACCGCTCTTGATATTTCAGAAGAAGGGCTGGTTTTAGAAGTCAAAAAACAATCCAGATTTACAGAAGATAACACCTTTGCACCAATCCAAACCCCAAAATCAAATGTAACAAAAAATTCACAAATCATGGAAATTGCGCAAAAAAATTTATTGAGCGTTTATTTAATAGAAGGAAATCAAATTACTTTACCTCAATTAAGTGAAATGATACCCACATCTATATTCACAAATGAAATGTTAATAATTGTAAAAAATACAATTGACAAATTTATAAATACGGTGAATAATGTCAGGGGTCTTCGAGAAAAATTATTCACAGAATTTATCGAAGATACAGAAACTACAGAACTCTTAACCGGGTTAGTGTATATGGCAGATTCCTTTAAAGGTTTGCAAGCAGACGACCTAAGTCAAGCAATAGAAGATATGAAATTTAAAATATGTAGGTTAGCGAACGAAAAAGAAACCAGGGAATTGAAGAAACAATATAGTGCAGTCAACGACGACGACATTGAATCATTAAAGTTGCAAATGGCACTTCGTGACAAATTAAAAGCAAATGGAGATATGAAATAAATGAACAAAACCAATCAAAACTCATCAATTGTTAGTGTAGAAGACGAAGAAAGAATAGATATGATAGATTTTGAAGATGACAAAACTGATTATATTCCTGACAGTTTAGCATCTGATAATATCGAAGACATAATATCTGTAGACAAAATGTCAGTAAAATCAAGCGATAGTTATATGACAGAGGATTCATCATTATTAGCACCATCAATAGAAATGCCAAAAGGTGTAGCGGTAGAAGATCCTGTAAGACTATATCTTAGAGAAATCGGTCGTATTAAATTATTATCAACTTCTGATGAAATCAGTCTTGCCCGTAAAATTATGGAAGGCGGAAAAGAAGGCGACAGAGCGAAGAAAAAACTCGTACAAGCAAATTTAAGATTAGTTGTTAGTATCGCTAAAAAATATGTAGGCAGAGGTATGTTATTCTTAGACCTTATTCAAGAAGGAAACCTTGGTCTTATTCGTGCAGCAGAAAAATTTGACCATGAAAGAGGATTCAAATTCTCAACTTATGCAACATGGTGGATTAGACAAGCAATAACAAGAGCAATTGCTGATCAGGCAAGAACTATACGTATACCTGTTCACATGGTTGAAACTATAAACAAGTTGAAAAAGGTAACAAGACGTTTAGCACAAGAACGTTCAAGAAAACCAACCGAAGAAGAACTGGCAGCAGAAATGGGTGTATCTATTTCTAAACTAAGAGATATTGTTAAAATTGCTCAAGAACCACTTTCTTTAGAAACTCCTATCGGGAAAGAAGAAGATTCAAGATTAGGCGATTTTATAGAAGATACAGCAGCAGATGCTCCTATCAAAACGGTTGCTTCCGAATTGTTAAAAGAAGATTTGGCTGAAGTTCTTTGCACATTATCTGCTCGTGAACGTGACGTTTTGAGATTACGTTTCGGTATGGATGACGGCAGACAAAGAACATTAGAAGAAGTTGGTCAACTGTTCGGAGTTACTCGTGAACGTATCAGACAAATTGAAGCAAAAGCATTAAGGAAATTGCGTCACCCTAACAGACGTAAAAAATTGGAAGAATACGTTGAATCATAATAAATTTAAACAAAAAGGCTCTTATAATAAGAGCCTTTTTAGTCTAAAATTATCAAATTCGTAAAAAAATTTAACAAAGCCCTTGTAATCAAAATATATTTACGATATTGTATAAATACACTAGTTATTTAAGGAAGGACTCATTATGTCAAAGCAATGTGAAATATGTGGTAAAACTCCACTTAAAGCAGCGAAACTAACTTTTTCTCATAAACAAATTGTACACAGACAAACACCTAATTTACAAACAATTAGAGTTAATGTGAACGGTAATACTAAGAAAATGACCGTTTGCACATCTTGTCTTAAAGCAGGAAAAGTTCAAAAGGCTATATAGTTAGTCGAAATGTAAAAGTATTTAAAGAGAGGTTATTCATTCGAATAACCTCTCTTATTATTTACATATTTTTAATTCTTTTTAAATCTTCAAGCATTAACCAACGTGGCTTACCGACCTCCATTGAGTGGTTTCTTAGTAAAAATGACGGATGAAAAATTGCCATTGCATTATATTCAATATTGTTAACATTTATTTTTAACCATTCTCCTCTGATTTTTGAGATAGGAATCTTTGTAGTATAAAATGATTTTAAAGCAGTTGCACCGCATAATATAATTGCTTTTGGATTAACTATTTTTATCTGTCGTTCAATAAAATTACGGCATTGTTCTTTTTCGAAATCTGACGGAACTCTATTCTTTGGCGGTCTGCATTTAACGGTATTGATGATATACAAATCTTCTTGTCGTGAAATTCCTGCCTGTATCAAAAATTCATTCAATAACTTGCCTGCTCTGCCGACAAAAGGTGTTCCTGTCAAATCTTCATTTTCTCCGGGGGCTTCGCCAATCAAGATATACTTTGCACTATCAGGATTACCGTCAGAAAAAACTATATTATTACGAGTCTTGCCGAGTTCGCATCTCAAACAACTCAAACACTCTTTTTTTAAATCAGCCAATTCTTCAGATTTACTCATTATATCCCTCTAACTTATTTATATTTTAAGGATGTAATATTGCGATAACATTTTTATCATTAAAATATTTATTTGCACATTCTAAAACTTGTTCGGAAGTAACTGCCCTAATTTTTTCGGACATTGTGTCATAATAGTCAAAAGGTAAATCATTTATTCCGTAATATGCCAGAGAAGTAGATTGTTGAAAATTTGTTTCTACTATAAATTGGTGTTTTCCGTAGATATTATTTTTTGCATTTTTCAATTCTTCTTCTGAAACAGGTATTGTCTTTATTTTATCAATTTCTTCTTTAAACCCTTTTAAACAAGTATCAATATTAGAAGGTTCAGTCGCAATATATATACTAAAAATTGCAGCGAGTTCTTTTACTTCACAAGAAGTTCTGACTGTATATGCTAAACCTTTCTTTTCTCTTAACTCTCTAAATAATCGAGAGGACAAACCGCTGGCACCAAGAATTGTGTTTATAACCAATAGTACAGGATAATCTTCTTCTTTATACGTCGGAACAAGCCAGCCTTGCAAAATTTGTGCCTGTTGAGCATCCTCTTTAATAACCTCAGTTTTTTTAGAACCGTCTAAAATCGGAGCAACATAAGTCTTAACAGCATCGGGATTATTATTTAACCCGTCAAAATATTTATCAAGAAGATTTATAACTTCTTCTTCCTCAAGACTTCCCACAACTGCGATAACTTTTTTACTTTCATTAAGAATCTTCTTATATGAAGATACAACATCTTCTTTTTGAATTTTATCAAGTGATTCTAAAATATTCGTATATGTATGTCCGTAGAAATGATTTTCATATACTGTTTTTACAAAAGCATCCGATACTTTCAATCTTGCAGAATCAAGTTCCGCAACAAGTTCTCCGTGCATTTTGATTTTTTCTTTTTCGAACTCGACAAATGTTGAATGATTAACTATTTCTTCTAATAATTCAACTGCTTTGGGAAAATCCTCATTAAGACACAAAAGTCTAAATCTTAAATAATCCTGCTTCATATCGGCAATAATTTCAATACCGTTTTCATCGAGTATTTTTGCTAATTCTTCATTGTTATACTTTTCAGTACCTTGAAGAAGTAATCTTGTCATAAGAGAATACACTCCTGCAAGTCTTTCCTCATCATTTATTGAGAAATTCATTGTAAGAGCCATTCTCGGTGTTTCATTATTTTTTTTATAAACTGATTTTATACCGTTTTTTAATTCAAATTCTCTCATCATAGTAATATTTAAACACAAATTGATAAAGAAGTAAATCTGCACAGAATATTATTTAATCTATATAAACATCAACAAATTAAAATATACCAAATTTATACTTAATTTATTTATTAAGGATAAATTTTAACAAAATTTATGCAGTAGATTAATATAAAAAAGTCATTGATTAAAAATCTTCATTGATGTTAAATGATTGTATGAAAAAAAGAGATGTAGTTTTATTTATAATAACAGTAATATTTGTCTATATAATATATCGGGTTATAATGACTTCATTATTGTTGAGTTCTCCGATAGTAAAACAGGATGATTTAATAAATAATTCTCAAGTATCAGCCGAAAAACTTTACGATGAATCGTGGCGAACAGTAAAAAAGAATTATATAGATTCAACCTATAATTCTCAGAATTGGTCGGTATGGCGTGAACGATATAAAAACAAATTAAAAACAGATGAAGATGCCCGTGTAGCAATAGAAACAATGCTTGCAAGTTTAGATGATATATACACAAGGTTTTTATCAAAGACAGAATATGCTGAACAATATAACTCAATAGATTCTCATATAACAGGGATTGGGGTTAATATTATGAATAAATCAGGTCAGACTGTTGTGTATAGTGTCATAGAAGGAACACCCGCACAAAAATCTGATATCAGAGCAAATGATATAATAATGTATGTCGATGGAGTTAATGTCAGCGGATTGGATATATCAAAAGTGGCAGAAAAAGTCAGAGGGTTAGAAGGTTCGATTGTTACATTGAAAATCAAACGTGGAAAAGAGATTATAACAAAGAAAATAGTGAGAGAAAAAATAGAGATAAAATCTGTTGAGTCATCAATAAAAGGTAATAATATAGGGTATATAAAAATAAAAAGTTTTATAGGTTCAAATACGGCATCAGAATTTGTGTCGGCATTAAAAAACATTGATTCAACAAAGGGTTTAATACTGGATTTGCGTGGAAACACAGGCGGATTATTAGCAAATGCGGTTATTGTGGCGAATTTATTTATAAGTGAAGGCAAGATAGTAAGTATAGTATCAAAGAATGGAAAAAGGCATGATATAACCGCACAATCAAAAGTTCCGCTGGTAACAAAACCAACGGTAGTGTTGGTTGATGAATCGAGTGCTAGTGCGAGCGAAATATTATCGGGTGCATTGAAAGATAATAAAAAGGCTGTACTTGTCGGGAATAAGACTTTTGGTAAAGGTCTTGTTCAGCAAATAGTTCCGCTCCCGAACGGTACAGGGATAAATATTACTATTGCAAAATATTTAACCCCGAACGGTACAGATATAAATAAAAAAGGAATAGAACCGGATTATAAAGTAAAATATACCTTTGCGGATATGATAAAAAAGAATGATACCCAACTAAAAAAAGCAGAAGAAGTTCTGGACAAGATGTGTAGTAACTAATACAGTTAGTTATCTTGTGTTTTAATTGTTTATATTATACAATATCGATACAGTGATAATAAAGAGGTTATATTATGAAGGGTATTGTATTAGCAGCAGGTGCAGGAACAAGACTATATCCGGCTTCTCAGCCGATTTCAAAGATTTTACTTCCTATTTATGATAAACCTATGATATATTATCCTCTTTCTACTCTTATGCTGGCAGGTATTAAGGATATTTTGATTATCACTAATGAATCAGATTATGATAATTTCAGAAAAGTTTTAGGCGACGGTTCTCAGTTCGGACTAAATCTGTCCTATAAAATCCAATACGTTCAACGTGGAATTGCTGATGCGTTCATTATTGCGGAAGATTTTGTTGCAGGCGAACCTACTGCTTTAATTCTTGGAGATAATATCTTCCATGGTCAAGGGTTTTCTACTATTATGAAAAATGCAATCAACAACAATGAAGGGGCAACCGTTTTCGGATATACTGTAAAAGACCCTGAACGGTTTGGAGTTGTTGAGTTTGATGAAAACAAAAAGGTCATCTCACTGGAGGAAAAACCTAAAAATCCTAAGTCTAATTATGCTGTTGTCGGTCTGTATTTTTATGACGGAAACGTTTGTGAATACGCAAAACAACTTGAACCGTCTGCCAGAGGTGAACTTGAAATTACGGATTTGAATAAATTGTATCTTGAAAAAGGTCTTTTAAATGTTGAAATACTTGGCAGAGGTTTTACTTGGCTTGATACAGGCACTCACGACTCTATGCTTCAAGCAAGTAATTTCGTTCAATCTATGGAACTGAACAAGGGCATGAAAATTTCTTGTCTTGAAGAAATTGCGTATTTGAAAGGGTTTATCTCTGCAACCGAACTGTTGAACAGTATTGAAAAATACGGAAATAATGCGTATTACTCCTATGTTAGAAATGTCGTAATGCACGATTTGACTGCTGTTAAATAATTTTTTAATTTTCTGTTAATATTTCGTTACAATGTGTTATAAAAAAGTCAATTTTTTTAAATTGACATACTTTATATATACATAAGAGATATTTAAGAGAGAGAAAGCGAGATTTCATTATGCAAAGAAGTGCAATTGAACGTAATAAAAAACCTGTCGGAACATTAGAAATACCTGATGATTTTGCAAAATTTTATTTAAACAGACGAGATAGACAGATGAGATTCTGTAATGCAAAAGATCCGATTTATCACGTTTTTGCAAGTATTGATAAAAGACCTTTAGGAGAATTGTTCAGAGGTTTTGTTAAAGAATCAATAAAGGATTCAAGGAGATTTCTGAAACAACTGGTGGCGTAACTTAGGAATAAAGAAAAGAAAATTATACGGAAAAAGGAAAATAAAAGAAACGCAAGTAGCGAATCGAGAAATATAGGAAAGAATTTATAGGGTAAAATAAAAAGGGACTCAGAAATGAGTCCCTCTTTTTTATATCTGTATTAATCTGATTAAGACTTGCGTTTGCGTGCTGCTTCAGATTTGCGTTTTCTTTTTACGCTTGGCTTTTCGTATCTTTCACGTTTTTTTACTTCAGAAAGAATTCCTGCTTTTTGGATTTTCTTTTTGAAACGTCTAAGTGCAACTTCGATACTTTCGTTTTCGCCCACTTTAACTTCTGGCATTCTGCTATTCACCACCTTTATGCTTGTGTAACATGCTCATATTAACCTAAATACTTTAAAAAATCAAGTGTTATGGTTTATGATTTATCATATTTACTTGTTTTCATAACTTTTTTTTTAAGTTAAAATAGTTTTAAATTAGCAATTATACAGAGGGCAAATTCAATGAAATTATTTAATTCGTATTCAAACAAAGTAGAAGAATTTAAACCGATAGAAGAAAACAAGGTAAAAATGTATGTTTGCGGTCCGACGGTCTATGATTATGCACATCTCGGGCATGCCAGATGTTATATTACTTGGGATGTGTTATACAGATATCTGAAATTTAAGGGTTATGACGTAACATATTGCAGAAATGTCACTGATGTGGATGACAAGATTTTAAAAAAATCAGAAAAAGAAGGGAAAACACCGGAAGAAGTTTCTCAATATTGGTATCGTCAATTCACAAATTCAATGAATGCATTAAATAATTTACGCCCTGATATAGAACCGTTCGCTACAAAAACGTTAGGAGAAATGATTTCTATAGTAAAAGATTTGATATCAAAAGGTTATGCTTATGAGGCAAATGGGGATGTTTATTTCAGAGTAAAAAAATTTCCAAACTATGGTATGCTTTCAAAACAGCCTATTGATAAACTTGAAAGCGGAGCAAGAATAGAAGTAGGGGAACAAAAAGAAGATCCGCTTGATTTTGCATTATGGAAAAAAGATGAGAAATTTGGATATAATTCGCCTTGGGGTGTTGGACGTCCGGGATGGCATATTGAATGTTCAGCAATGAGCAGGAAATATTTAGGAAAAACTATTGATATTCATGCAGGCGGGGCGGATTTGATATTCCCGCATCACGAAAATGAAATTGCTCAATCCGAGTGTGCAAACGGATGTAAGTTTGTTAATTATTGGCTGCATAATGGCTTTGTTACTATCAACAAAGAAAAAATGTCAAAATCGTTAGGGAACTTTTTGACGATTGATGATATGTTAAAAAATTATGATGCGAATACAATCAGGTTTTTTATTCTTACTAATCATTATCGTATGCCTGTTGAATTTTCTGACGAAGCACTTCAGTCCGCACAAGCAGGGGTTAAACGTTTGACTAATGCAAAAGGTAAGATTGATGAAACTCTTGATATAACAACAACTCCTGAATATGCTGAATTTGTTGAGGCGATGGACGAGGATTTGAATACTTCAAAAGCATTGGCGGTGTTGTTTGATTTGGTAACAAAATCAAACAAAGGTGTTGAGAGTGCATTTACAATTCTCTATAAACTCGCTACTACTCTTGGTTTTACTTTTGAAAAATCATCTCTTTCTGAGGATGAACTTAAAAAAGTTTTATCAACAGTTAATGAAAAAATAGGGAAATCTTATGTTTCAATGGATGAATTAATTGAGGACAGAAAACAGGCAAGGGCTGAAAAGAATTGGGATTTGGCTGATAAAATCAGAATTGCTCTGGATGAAGTCGGGATTGTCCTTAAAGATTCTAAAGAAGGAACTGTCTGGGAAGTAAAATAAATTTATATAAGATTTTATAAAAAATGAGCGAGGAATATATCCCCGCTTATTTTTAAAAATTTATTTTATCTGATTCTGCACTTGTTATATAAAAATTTTATACGAATACCCAAGATTGTAAAAATTTTGTACTTCTTATTTTGAATATTTACATTACGAATGGAAAAAATATTATTTTTTATACTTCTATAAATAAAACAAAAAAGTAAATTTAAAAAATCTTTAATGTCTATAAAGTTATATATTTTTTTTAAATATTGAATTTTATTTTTGAACTTTTTCTTCGATAAATCTTCTAACAAAGATTTTATAACCCATTTTTTGTAGTCTTTTTCTAAAATATTATAAATATTACTATCAACCAAAGATTGTTTAAACAATTCAAAATATTCAAATCTGTTAATTTTTTTCTTATTTTTCAAATCAGGATTAATTATAACGCTGTTATCTTCTTTTATTTGGTAATAATAATCGGCATCATCTATATATAAAATTCTCTCTGCCAGAACTCTGCTTTTTACAGTAAATATTATATCTTCTCCGCGTACGACATCCATAAATTTGATATTATGTTTTTTTATAAAATCCCGTCTGTATAATTTATTCCATACGGCTAAGTTCACACTAAAAGCATAATTCTTTCTTATTTTCCAATTAAATATATTATTTATAGGAAGATTTAATTTGTTTTTTTGTTTTCGTTTATATTTTCTTGCCTGATTATTAATATAAAAAGATTCTTCTACTAAATCAGCATTATATGCTTTTGCTTGATTATATAATGTTTCAAACATTTGAGGGGATACATAATCATCCGGATCAACAAATCCGATATATTCACCATTTGCAATATCAATAGCACTGTTTCTCGCAGTTCCTTGCCCGCTGTTCGATTGGGTAATGATTTTAATTCTATTATCAGTTTGCTGATATCTTTGTAAAATATTTATAGAATTATCAGTAGAACCATCATTGACACATATTATTTCAATATCTTGTAATGTTTGGTTCAATAAACCGGATAAACAATATTCTAAGTAATTTTCGACATTATATACCGGAACAATGACAGATACTTTTACCATAAACTCTTTATATCCCACTTGTTTATACTAAATAATTCCTATACAAAAAAAAATAATTATATATAATAAAAATGTAATGTCAATTTTTAAAGGCAATAAGGCAATAGGGCAATAAGTAGTATCTTATCTTTAAATGCAAAAAGTATGTGAGTACATAATAAATCTTATAGGTATATATTAAATAGAAATATTAATAAAAAATAATAGGAAACGAAATCATAGTACAAAATGGAATGA
>CACXGY010000069.1 GCA_902767275.1 uncultured bacterium
ATTTTTCCTTCAGGTCTTTCCATCCATAATCTTTGTTGATTAAGTCTGTTCAAACCGTCTGCTGCTTGTTCAGAGTACATAAAGAACGGCATATTAACATCCATATCAGACAATTTTGCGAAGAATTCGCTTGTTGTCATGAATACACCGATAACAGGTTTTTGTGGGTTAGCAGCCTTAATTTCCATTAATGCTTTTGCAACGTCGATATCTTTCAAACCTAAGAATGGTAAGTAGATACAAATAATCATATCAACATTTTCATCAGCAATAACTGTTTCTAAGGTTTGTTTGTAGTGTTCGATAGGTGCTGATGCAATCATATCTATAGGGTTTTTAACAGATGCTGCAGATGGCAAGAAACTTCTTAACTTATCCTTTGTAGCATCAGAAATTTTAGCCATTTGCATACCATATTCACAAACTGCGTCAGTTGCCATAATACCAGGACCGCCGGAGTTTGTGATGATTGCTACTCTGTCACCTTTCGGAATAGGGCAGTTAGCGAATACTTTTGCTGTTGCAAACAAGTTTTCAAGAGAAAATTCTCTTATTACACCTGATTGTTGTAACAATGCTGCTGCTGCTTTATCTGCACCTGCTAATGAACCTGTGTGAGAAGATGCTGCAGAAGCACCTGCTGCACTACGACCTGCTTTTAGTGCTAAAATAGGTTTTTTCTTTGTTACTCTTGTTGCTAATTCTCTAAAGTTAGCAGGGTTTTGGATTGATTCCATGTATAACAAAATTTGTTCAACGTCTTTTTCGTTTTCCCAATATTCGATAGCAGTTTCAGCGTTAACGTCTGCTTGGTTACCGATTGAAATAAATTGTGCGAAACCAAGATTAAGGTCTTTAAGAATATTCAAGATGCCGCCGCCTAAAGCACCTGATTGTGAAACAAAACCGATGTGACCACGTTCAGGAAGTGATTCAGCGAAACAACCATCCATTCTAACTTCCGGCAATGTATTTACAACGCCTAAACAGTTAGGACCAACACATCTCATACCGTATTCTTGTACTTTTGCTAAAAGTTGTTTTTCAGCCTCAGCACCTTCTTTACCTGTTTCTTTGAAACCTGCTGTGATGATACAAAGACCTTTGATACCTTTTTCGTGACATTGATCGATTGTATCAAGAACGAATTTAGCGTTTACGACGATGATTGCTAAATCAACTTCACCGGGGATTTCAAGAACATTTGTATATGCTTGTAAACCTTCGATAATTCCGCCTTTTGGGTTAACAGGGTAGATATTACCGTTAAATTTGTATTCTTGTAATCTTTTCATAATATCTGAACCGATAGTATGTTCTTTTGTAGAAGCACCGATAACCGCAATAGATTTTGGCTTCATAATTTTGTCTAAATTTGCTACCATAATTTTTTGTCCTTTCTTTATTTATAGTTTTTATAGTTTAATTGCTTTAATTATTTAATATCCGTTAGGAATAAATTCTCTGTTTCTAAATTCTGCCCCTAGAGAATGGGCAATATTTTCACACTCTGCAAGATTTATATCACAACCGTCAAACCCCGAAACAACTGACATCGTTGTTTTGAACCCTAAATCTGATGCTTCTTTGGCAAATTTCTTCATTTCCACGTATGCATTATTTACTTTTGGTTGTGATAAATTATCGTATAATTCTTCGTTTTGTGCGTTTAAACTTATTGAAAACTCGTCAACGAGTCCTTTTAATTCAGGTAGAATATCTTTATGATTAATAATATTACCGTGACCGTTTGTATTAACTTTTATATATGTATTCGGATAGGTTGATTTAATATATTGTGATACTTTTTTTAAAATCTCAAATTTCATTGTCGGTTCGCCGTATCCGCAAAAAGTTATACCTTTGGCCATTTTATCTTTGTGTGGGATAAGTTGTTCTATTACATCATCAGAAGAAATTTTTTCTGTTTTAAGCCACATATTTGTGCCTTTTACATCATCTTTTTGTTGTCTTAAACAAAAAATACAGTTATTAGAACACATGTTTGTTAGGTTAATATATATTTTACCATCCAAAATGTATACTAAATTGTTTTCAGACATTGCGTAATTACCTCTGTATTTATTGTGCCACATCAATAAGCATAATCAAGCGATAATGAGTTGCTTTTTATAATTATTTGTAACATTTTGTTAACTTTTGAGAAAAACATTAAAAAAAAAGCAATTTTCTAAAAAAAAAATACTTTATAGAAATAAGAGTTAAGTATATTGGGAATTATTATGATTAATGATGTAAACAATACAGCGAATAATCAAATTTCTTTGAACAAAACGGGGATTAATCAAACACGAAATATCGCTCCATCATTCAAAGCAAATCCAAATGCAGTTGATACAACTCCAACTGCTGATACTTATGCTCCTCAAGTACAACCTGCGGGCGAACAAGAAAGCCCGATGGGAAGTTTAAAATATATTCTTCCGACATGGTTTGTTCTTCATAACGGAACAAATGTATTCAATAAACTAAACGGTGGCGAATACGAAAAAAGTTTAGTAGGAAGATTAGGAAAACTTGGTGACAGAATATCTGAAACAAGCCTTGTTAATAATAGTTTTGTTGAAAATATGAAGTCACACAAAAGAACTATAAAGGCAAACTTACAATCATTTATTGATAAGCATCCTTTATTGAGTGCAATGCAAAAAACACCGACAAGACCTGAATGTTCTCTTGTTACTAATTTCTTGGAAACACAGGCTGAAGCCGATGTTAAAGAAGGATTTAATAAATTATCAAAATACATCGAAAAAGGACCTAAATCATTAAAAGAATTAGGTGCTACAAAAGATGAAATAAATGCTCTTAAAGCAAAATACGGAATAACAATGTTCGGTAGAATAAAAGATTTAAAAGGTGCTTTAAGAGAACTTGAAATTGAAAGAATGGGCTTTGATATAACATCAATTCCTGCTGACGAACCGATGAAAAATGTTAGATTAAGTCACTTAAATCTTTCACTCGGTGATTACGAAGTCTTAAAGAAAAATCCTGAAAAATTCGGAAAAATTGTAGAAGATTCTTTAAAAGAAGGAAAAGCAATTTCTCCAAAATTGGCACAATATTTTAATAAAGTAAAATCAATCAGTGCACCGAAGTCAGCATTAGGTAAATTTTTACCGAAGGCAGCAAAACTCGGTATGAGAGGTCTAACATTCGGTGGCGGATTATTTAATACATTGCTCGTAGCATTCTTTATGGGCGAAGCAGTAAAAAATACTATTGATGCACCAAAAGAACAAAAAGTCGGTACAGCAGCAGCAGGTTTATTGGATGCAATGTCTTGGGTAGTAGCAATGCCGATAGCCTTGAAAGCAATGCACGCTGTAAACGGTATCCAATACAAGGGTATGGATAAAGCGGCAGTTGAAGCATTCAGAAATGCTCAAAAAACGTTTAATGCAACAGCAAAAGCAGGCGGATTTGCAACAGAGGCTGCATATAACACTGCAAAAGAAGCAGTTTTACAACTTAAAAACCCTATCGCACCGAAAGGTTTCTGGGGTAAAGCATTAGACAAAACCGCTCATTTCTTAAGCATAGGTCTTGAACAATTTGCACCATACAAACAATCTACTGAAGGTTTAACAGGTGCAGCAAAAAGATCTGCTAAGTGGGCAAACTTCAAGAGATTCCTTCCTAATCTCGGTAAAAACTTCGTAGGTTATCCTCTTAGATTTGCATTATATGCAATGGTATTCTCTCCAATTGTTGAAAAAGTATTCTCAGGTGTTACTTCCGCTATATTCGGAAAACCTTATGAACCTGAAAAAATAAAAGAACAAGAAGAAAAAGAAGCAGCACGTAGAGCAGAATTATACGGCGGGCCGGCACTTCTTCCAAATCCTGAAGCAGTTCAAGGATTACAAAATGTGGATGAAAACAAATTATCAGATAATAATTTAATCAAACAAAAATTAAAAGAATTAAATGCATTACCAAAAGAAGGCGAAGTTCCGGCAGCAAATCCTGTTCAAGGACAAGAGCCACAAACCGTAAACGGTGTACAAATCAATACAACAACTGACGGAACACCATATATGCCGCCTGAAGCAAATAACGGAGTACAAAACGGTGGTGTAAACGGTCAACAAAACGACCCTAACAAAAGTGAATACGACACTGTCCCAAGAACTTATGTTCCGAAAATAGATTGGAATAATCCATTCCCTTACGCAGACCCGATGGCTATTCCTTATGAAGATCATAAAGGAGATAAGGCAAGAAGCAAATATGATAGGGCTCAAGAATTATACGATAGAATGGATAGAGTTCTGAACAATGCAGAAAATATTTAATAAAAAAAGACTATCTTTAATGATAGTCTTTTTTATGTTTTCAATTTGAGTTTTCAATCCAACAGCAAATCTTTGTTTTTATGCACTTTGCCAATTTGAATCTCTATTGAATATTGCAACAAGTGTTGAAATATCATCACCGCTTGTTAATGCACTTTGAACATCATCATAGCCAACACCCTCTTTTGCATTTGCAAGCCATGTTGCAACGTCTGATTTTAATTGAGATAAATCAGCAATTTTATATCCGTCAGATGTTTTAATTGTTTCTATTGAATCAAAATCATTAATTATAACTTTTTTCTCTTTTGATGAAAAAGCCAATTTGTCGAAACTATCTGCAAAAGTACCGTCTTTTTTAACATTAAACAATAATGATATATCGGCTTTTTTTGCACCTAATAGTAGAGTATCATCTCCCGCCGTATCGGTTATGGTTCTATCTCCGTCAAAGGATACTTTGTATATATCGTTACCTTCTGCACCATTTACTGTTATAGAGTTAGAACTGTTTGCTAAAATGTAATCTTTATCAGATGTTCCATTAATTGTATTATCGCCTGTAATATAATTATAAATTCCGCCTTTATTCTCAATAAAGTTTGCTAAAGAGTATGTATCGCTGTATCCGTCAGAAGGAGTTTTTCCTTCAATATATATTTTATTGGCGGCTTCTTCGTTTCCTGCCTTAAAATAGTCTTTAATAGTAACTGAATTGTTTTCTCCATATCTTATTACAAGGTCATTGCTTCCAGTTTCTCTTGTCGGAATAATATCATCATATTGGGTTCTGAAGAAGTATAAACTTGTACTTGCTCCGTTCCAATATAATGTATCATTGCCTCCGTTTATCGGGCCTGCGTTATGTGTTCCGCTGCCTGTAACATATACGGCAACTCTGGAATTTGATGTGTGAATAGTATCATTGCCTTCCCCTGCATATACATCGGCGGATGTACCATCTTGTGCTAAATAAACAGTATTGTTGCCTTCACTTAGATAAAATCCCCACGTTGAATTTGAACCGTATATTATATCATTACCTTTATTTGCATCAATAAATTGAGAGTCTTTTGAAGGTTTTGCTATTATAAAATCATTACCCGATGTACCGTTAACACGCTCATTTGAACTTATGATTGGCTTATAACATTTTATAAGATCTGCTTGTTTACCTTCCGCTATAGCATCTGTTGTTGAGGTATAGCCGTTTGATTTTAGCCAATTTGCAACATTTTGTGCAATTATATTAATTGTTCTTTCATCAAACGCAGAAATCCAATCATTTCCATTTGGAATATCAATGTTTTCTATTTTTCCGTTTGATGTAAAGTAATTTGTGATTTTAACACCGTTTGAAGTTTTGGCATTTGCAAAAGTGTAATCACTGTTATTATTTATATATAAATCATTACCGATTGTGTAACCGACGTTTCCGTTTGTTACAACATTATTTTGAGTTACATCAAAGAATAGATTTATTTTATCAGATATTGTATTTATACGCAAAGTATCACTATCTCCTGCCGAATCCGTTATAACGGCTTGACCGCTGCCCCAATCATCGGAATCGAATATATACATATCATCACCGCTACCGCCATTAATGGTATCGCTTCCTCCATGACCGTTAATAGTATCTGCGTGAGAACTTCCTGTTATGGTATCACTTTTAGCACAGCCTTCAATATTTACACCCTTGCTTTCTGAACTTGCATTTATTGTATGGTTATCTTTCGTACAAGATAGGGTTTTAACAGTATTATCATCTGTCATTAAGTTTTCTAATTTAGTGTCTCCTACCCATACATCACCATTTCTTGTACTGAATTTAATATTTTTTGTTGAATCGTCAGCATAGTATCCTTTAATTGTTAAAGTATTATTCGCAAAATCTCCGTCTTTTAAAGCAACAATTAAATCTTCTGTTGTTTGCATAAACATTAAACTGTTTAAATTAGCCAATCCGTTTATATAGATTGAATCATCCGCACCTGCTGTATAAGTATAAGTGTTATTGTTTCCTTCATCTGCCAGTTCAAGTTGAATCCTATTAGAACCTTTTCCTGCAACAATATTGTCATTTCCAAGTCCGGTATAAATACTATCACCACCATCGCCTGTTATTAGAGTTTGACTTTCTGTTGCATCTGAATGCCCTGTTAAAGTGTTTAAGTTAAATAATTCTATAGCAGAAGAGTTGTTTACTTTAACGGAAATATTATTGTTATTGGTTTCGGTATTTAATAATGTTACCTTTTTAGGATTTTCGCCAAATCCTCTTTTGATAACAAGTTCATTACCTGTGTTATCAAGTAATAATTGTTCAAAAGTATTTTCTTTAAATTCAAGAACATTTGTTCCGCCATTAAATATGAACGTATCATCGCCAATATCACCTTCAACAAATGTTATTGTATTTGTTCCGGTTGAACTTGTTATAACGGTATCTTCGCCTGTTCCTAATGTGACTGTATTAGTGCCGGTTCCTAAATTAATTCTATTATTACCTTCATCAGCATAGATTGTCTTATCTCCGTTTCCTGCAATTAAAATATCATTGCCTGCGCCTAAATGAATTTCATCAACTCCGCCTTTAGGGTTTATATAATCATTTCCGCCATTTCCTTTTATTGTTTCATCATTATCTGTTGCAATAATATAGTCATTTCCTTCTGTACCTTGAACACCATTGATAATCGTTTTTACTCCGCCTTTATTCTCAATAAAGTTTGCTAAAGAGTATGTATCGCTATATCCGTCAGAAGGAGTTTTTCCTTTAATATATATTTTATCGGCGGCTTCTTCGTTTCCTGCCTTAAAATAGTCTTTAATAGTAACTGAATTATTTTCTCCATATCTTATTACAAGGTCATTGCTTCCCGTTTCTCTTGTCGGAATAATATCATCATATAGGGTTCTGAAGAAGTATAAACTTGTACTTGCTCCGTTCCAATATAATGTATCATTGCCTCCGTTTATCGGGCCTTTGTTATGTGTTCCGCTGCCTGTAACATATACGGCAACTCTGGAATTTGATGTGTGAATAGTATCATTGCCTTCCCCTGCAAATACATCGGCGGATATACCATCTTGTGCTAAATAAACAGTATTGTTGCCTTCATTTAGATAAAATCCCCACGTTGAATTTGAACCGTATATTATATCATTACCTTTATCTGCATTAATATATTGAGAGTCTGTTGATGGTTTTGCTATTATAAAATCGTCTTCTGTTGTGCCGTAAATTGTTTTGGCTGAACCGGTTATAATCTTACCACCTGAGTATTGTTTAAAAGTTTCCAAATTAACAATTGTCCCGTCAAAATCAAGATTTTTTATTGATGTTGTTATCTTTTTACCGCTTTTATCATAGTAGTTTTTAATAGTAATAGTATCAACCGCTTTTCCGCTTTCATCAAATTCATAACTTATTACTAAATTACGTTTCCCGCTTTTTGTAATTTTTATATCAGCAAGGTTTACAGAATTATCAAATTTAAGCGTATCAGCACCTTTGCCCGAATAAACTGTATCTTTGCCGTCGCCTGCACTAAAATAGAAGGTTGTATTACTTCCTTTCGTAGTTGAAGCATAGAGTCTGTCGTTGCCTGTTCCGCCTTCTATATAATCACTCGTTCCTGTTCCTGCCTTAATAGTATCAGAATATCTTGAGCCGTATATTTCATCTGCTCCTGCTCCGCCATTTACAGAAACACCTTTTCTTGTTAATTTTTCATAGTCAACATTTGTTTTCTTTTTATCTGTATAAAGGTTATAACCGCTTTTATCTATAAAATCATTATGCCAAGTGCCTTTAGATGAATTAACAACAGCAGTTCTTAAATCAACGAAATCATTTTCCCCTGTTCCGTAAACGAGATTAACCGCAGAAGTATCGCTTGTTTTCTTTGTTGCGTTATTAGTTACATCTTTTGTCCCAAAGTTCATTATAGTAAAAGTTTCTGTTGCGGTTTGTTGTTGCAAAACACCGCCCACCAAAACATATTTCTTCCCTGTTACAGTAACATCAAGATTTTTACCTGATACGGTGTAAGTAACATTTTCAGGATTATTAGTTATTGCCGATACATCAATAGAAAGTTTTTCGCCTTTGGTTAGATAAATCTTATCCCCTTTAAGTTGTGCTAAAGATGTATATTTAATTGTATTTTGTCCTTTTCCGCCTGTGATTTTATCGGCACCTAATGAACCGTTTATTGTGTCATTTCATTTTCCGCCATTGATAGTATCTTTATACATCGTTGCAACTATTTCATCATTCCCGTTTCCGCCATTTATCTTTAAACCTGTATCGTCAGATGTTTTGTCAACGGTTTGTTTATTTTTACCTTTGCCGATTGTTTTTGTTAATGTTCCGTCTACCCCTGATGCATCTATTTTTTCGCTTAAATAACTTCCGTTATAGTTTTTAGAAATTGTCTTTTCCCATTGGACATCGGTTTTAATGTTAATTGTTGAACCATCCTTTAATATTAAGTTTGCTGCTTTTGTAATATCTTTTGCCGCAAAACCGATTAATTCAGCAGTTGTTGTATTTTCATTCGTGTTATCAAAATAAATTTTAGCATTATTTTTATCATCAAGTTTATATATTATATTTGATGCGTTTGTATTATTTTCCAGTTTAATATTTACGGTTTCCCCTTTAGTTAATTTTATTGTGTCATTTCCGTGAAAAGTTGTACTAAAATGATATGTATTTATTCCTTTTCCGCCATTTAGAATATCATTTCCTTCGTTTCCGAATAAATCATCATTACCTACTGAGGCATTTATAGTATCATTTCCACGGGAACCTAGTATATAGTCGCTGCCATTTCCGGAATTAATTGTATAACCTGTATCATCATCGTCTCCAAACTCATTCATATAATCACCGAATTTTGTACCTGTAAGAACGTTGTTTTTAAGTGTGTAACGTGTTCCTGCAATATTGTTATTGCTAAAATATATATCATTAATTAAAGAAAGTTTATATTCTTTACCATCTTTAGTATAATGAATATTTTTAAGTGAAGATTTTGAATCGACTGCTTTGGTTGAAGTAAAGTAATCTTTAATAATTATGGTGTAAATATCCTCGCTTTCACTTAACATGTAATTTATATGCAAGTCTTTTGAATCAGCCATAATATTTGGTCTTACGGATTTAATTTCACTATCAAAATACAATGTATCCGCACCTTTATTTCCTGCAACGATAGTGGCATTACCTGTTTCTGATGTTATATGAAAAACATCGTTATTTTTTGTACCGTTTGCGGTTGCATCACTTTTAACAGTAATATTGTTTGTTTTTACTTTTGCCATTATCTTGCTCCTTATCTTTTATTTTTTCATACTGCCATATATATGTATAATGTCAGTACCTTAACGAGGTTACTGACTTTTTGTTATATTTTTCCAAACTCTTTTTAGACAAGAACTTTTCATTCCTCTATAATTTAAAGAAAGACCATTATTTTTTATTGCAAAGATAAAAAATTTCATGTACTGATTATAACATAAAAAATTATTTATATAAGTATTCCTAAGATATTTTAATATCTCAACTTATTGCAATAAAACTATATATGAGATAAAATTAAGATTATTAGAAATAAAAAGAGGGATAGAGCAGATGACAAACAATGTTATATGTATGAAATGGGGAACTAAATTTGGTGCTGAATATGTTAACAACCTATATTATATGGTAGAAAAAAATCTTACAATTCCGCACAGATTTGTATGCTTTACAGACAATGCGGAAGGACTTGATGATGGTATTGAAGCAAGACCATTACCTGAGTTAAACGACGATGGGTTACCTGAAAAAGCATGGAAAAAATTAGGGTTGTTTACCGAAAAATTGGCTGATTTAGAAGGTACTGCTCTGTTTCTGGATTTAGATATCGTAATAAGAGAAAATATTGATGATTTTTTCAAAGCAGAAGGGGATTTTTTAATAATAAAAGATTGGGATTTTCCGAATGATATTATAGGAAATTCATCTGTATTCAGGTTTGAAGTTAACAAATATCCTCATATAATACCTAATTTTTATAAAGAAGGAAAAGATATAAGAAAACGATATAAAAATGAACAAGCGTTTTTGTCACATCAGATGTATGACAAAGGTGTATTAAATTATTGGGATAAAACTTGGTGTGTCAGTTTTAAACGTAACTGTTTAAGACCGTTTCCTCTAAATTTTTTCCAAGAGCCGAAAGATCCGATAAATGCAAAAATCCTTGTATTTCATGGCAGACCGACTCCTGAACAAGCATATCACGGATTTATGGGTAAAGGCGGATTTAGATATGTTAAACCTACAAAGTGGCTTGATAAATATTGGAGCGGAAAGATTAAATAATGTCAGATAACAGAATTAATGTATGTATAGCATGTGATGATAACTATAGCCGATATGCAGGTGTGGTTATAGCATCTATCCTTAGTAATGCTGATACGAAGGATGAGTTATATTTTTATATCCTCGACGGTGGCATAACTGATGAAAATATAAGATTAATAGACAACTTGAAAAGAATCAAGGATTGCGAAATAAATTTTATAAAAGTCGATAATTCATTATTTGATGAATATTCAAAGATTAAAACAAATAAATATATTTCGCTTCCGGGTTATTATCGTTTAAAAATACAAGAACTCCTTCCTAATATAGATAAAGTAATCTATCTTGATTGTGATGTCGTTGTTAACAGAAGTCTAAAAGAATTATTTAATACCGATTTAGAGGGGTTTCCTATTGGCGGAGTATTAGATATAAACAAACGTATGCTTAAAAAGAATCCTAATTATGTTAATGCAGGAGTACTTTTAATTGATATTGAAAATATAAGGCATTCAACTTTTGAACAAAAGGCTCTTGAGTGGACTAAAGAACACGCTCAAACAATAAAAATGGGCGATCAGGAAATTATAAATGAAGTTTTAAAAGGAAACATTAAGATACTAAAAGATAACTGGAACGTACAATCAAGCAATTTTGTTAACCGTTCAAGTTATACACATCATCCCTATATAATACATTATGTTTCAAGCCGAAAACCTTGGCATTTCGGTTCTTTTAGTTATCATAAAAAATATTATTTTGATTATTTGCAACTAACAGATTGGAAACTATCAGAAGAAGAAAAAGTATACTGGTATAAAAAGAATAAAATTGCATCATTTTTTGGATATATAAAATACAGACCTTTATTTTTCTTACGTCCAAGATTTTGGCAAGCAGTATATTATACATACATTAAAAAAGACTAAATGTTTAGAAATTGATAACTTGCTCAATTCCAGTAATAGTGTAGATTACACACTATTAAGTTATGTAATTTTTTGACAAAAAAACACTTGTAATTTATTAAAATAAATGTAAAATAAAATTAGAAAAATTCATATTTCACGTAAATGTTTAATAATGTAACTTTAGTGAAAGGAATCCTATGGGTCTTTTAAAATATATCTATATCACATTGATGCTGTATTTTGCAAAGATCGGCACAAATAACGCAAAATTCATTACATATTAATTTATTATGGTTTTTAGTGTTCATTTATCACATATAATCGACTTGACGCAGCAGGTCGACTGTATGTGATATTTTATTTTATATTACACAGAATTTCTTTACTGATAATTTAAAAATATTTTTATGCTACTATAAAATAAGAGAGGTTAATTATGAGAGTAGCGGAAATACATAATAATAAAATAGAACTAAAAGAGAGAGATAAAGAAGAATTAAACGGTCGAAGCGGTGCTATTGTAAAAGTGCATGGCTGTGGGCTTTGCGGTTCTGATATTGTAAAATTTCGAGAACATATTTCAAAAGACGGAACTGTATTAGGTCATGAAATTGTAGGAGAAATCGTAGAAACAAATACTAAATCAGGATTTAAACTCGGAGATAAAATTGTTGCATCGCATCATATACCGTGTTTTAAATGTGCATATTGTAAGGGAAAAAGTTATTCAATGTGTCATCATTTTAAAGAAACTAATCTTGAACCCGGTGGTTTTAGCGAATATGTATTTTTGAGCGAAGAACATCTGTTAAATGTTACTCATTTAAAACCTAAAAATTTAACAGATGAAGAAGCAGCATTTTATGAACCTCTCGGATGTTGCGTAAGAGCCGTAAAGCGTGCAGAATTACAACCGCAATCAAGTGTACTTGTCCTAGGATTAGGAACGATAGGACTTTTGATGGGACAGGCATTAAAAGCATTTGGTATGAATGTTCACGGGTGCGATATAATGCCTGATAGAATCAGGCAAGCACAAGAGTTGGGTATAAATGCTTTTAATTCTGCCGATATAGAGTTTGCACATAAGCATATATATTCACACACGAATGATATCGGTGTAGATTGTGTATTTATGACTTCAGGAGCGGATGCAGGTATTCCTATAGCACTTGAAACAGTTCGTTTGGGCGGGAAAATACTTGTGTTTTCAAGCACTCCAAAAAATACCGGATATACAAATAATGATATATATTATAAAGAATTGACCGTGCTTGGAAGTTATTCTCCAAGACCGATTGATTTAGAAACATCATTACAACTGTTAACAGATGGAGAGGTTGTAGTAAAAAATCTTACTACAACATATAAAGTCGAAGATATACAAAAAGCATTTGATGATACAATATCAAATAAAATAATGAAAGCATATATTAAATTTTAAAGGAAGAAAATGAAAGCAGTACTTTTTTACGGACCTCAAAATATTAAATATGAAGAAACAGGTATTAAACCGCTTGAAAAAGGCGAAATTCTGGTTAAAATAAAATCTGCTTTAACTTGCGGAACAGATGTTAAAACGTACAGACGAGGACACCCTGTATTGATTAAATCAATTCCGTCAGGATTCGGACACGAATTCGCAGGCATTGTGGAAAAAGTTGCAGACGGTGTGGATAATGTCAAAGTCGGAGATAGAGTCGTATGTGCCAATTCTGCACCTTGCGGAGAATGTTTCTATTGCAGACACGAAGAATATAACCTTTGTGAAAATCTTGATTTATTAAACGGTGCTTACGCAGAATATATTGTTGTTCCGTCAAGAATAGTTGAAAAGAATACTCTAATACTTCCTGAAGATTTGAGTTTTGACAAAGCGGCATTTTGCGAACCGTTGGCTAATGTTGTTCATGGTGTGGAAAGAACTGATATAAAACCCGGACAAACGGTAGGTATTATAGGAATTGGTCCAATCGGATTGATGTTCGCAAGACTTGCTAAGTTAAAAGGAGCAACTGTTATAGTTGCAGGTAGAAATCCTTTAAAACTCAAAATGGCTGATGAATTTGCTCACGCAGATGAAATTATTGACTTGAAAAAATATCCTAATCCTGAAAAAATATTTAAAGAATTTACGGAAGAAAAGAAGGGTTTAGATGTTGCAGTTGAGTGCGTAGGATTGCCTGAAATATGGGAAAGAATTTTTTCTTGCGTAAGACCGGGTGGTACGGTGCATTTCTTTGGCGGATGTAAATCAGGCTCAACTGTTTCTTTTGATACTACAAGAATGCACTATGGCGATATTAAATTAATGAGTGTATTTCATCATACTCCTAAATATTTTAGACAAGCACTGGAATATATAAAATCAGGAGAAGTAGAAGTTGAAAAACTTATAACGGATACTTTATCCTTAAAAGACGTTGAATATGCAATGAAACAACATATTGAAGGAAAGGCTATCAAATTCCTAATAAAACCATAAGTAGGATGAATAACTATATGGAACGATTGAATTTAAGAAGTTATGCACATATAGGAGATGCGGTCTGGGAACTGTTTGTAAGAGAATACACCGTATTTAAAACGCCTAATTTAAAACGATTACATAATATTACAACAGATAGAGTTAATTCTGCATATCAGGTACAAATGCTTGAATTTATTGATTCTGAATTGACTGAAGAAGAAAAAGAGATAGCAAGACGAGCAAGAAATTGTCCTATCCCGATTGCAAGAAAGAATAATCAAGCAGAATACAGACTGTCAACCGCTTTTGAGGCGTTGATAGGATATTGGTATTTAGAAGATAAAGAAAGACTCGATACGGTTTTAAATAAAATAAAAATAAATTATTTTATCGGATGATTTTTAAACACAACTCGTCAAACACAATATCATTTTTCATCCCTTGAACTATTTCTTTTTTAGATACTTCAACAGATTTTATATCATCAGACAAGAACCTGTTTTTAGGGTTTGTTTTTAACACTTTTAACATATAATTTTGCATTTCTTCTAAAATTAAATATGGGGAATATTCATCTGCCAATTCACACAATTGTACAGAAATATCAAAAGCCTTTGCCCGTTTAATCTCCCAATAATTCTCCATAATCGGTAGAATTTTTCCACATTCATAAGTATCACGTTCTTTCGTAGGGATAAAGAAACATTGAGAACGGGAAATTATAGTAGATAGAATATCATTTTTGTCTTGTGTAAGAAAAATGAAAGTTACCCTCTCTGACGGTTCCTCAATAGATTTCAACAATGAATTAGCAGTAGCCTCTTGAAAATTCAATCTGTTTAAACCTCGTATATTACCGTCATCATCTCTATCACAAAATATAAAGACTCTATGAAACTCAGAACTTGTTATAAGTGAATTACGAATCATTTCAGATTGTTTAACAGATATAACAGTTTTAGAAGAATCGTCCTCAGGTTTACTGTCTGTTCTTGAAATAGTTAAAACGGCAGGGTGTTTATTCTCTCTAATCCATTTGCAGTTCAAACATTGACAGTTATCACTTTTATCTCCCGAGCAATTTAATAAACGAGCAATTTCCATAGCGATTGTATATTGAGAAGTTAAATCATTCCCATAAAACAATAAACTATGTGCCAATTTCCCATTATCAGAATTGATAGCACTTTCAAAATAATTTGTTAAAAAAGGGTATTTATCTGATAATAGCATTCTCTAATTCCTCCTCAGGGCTAATAGCCTTACCCGTTTTTATTTTGTATTCAGCCTCGGTTAAAAATTTTCTTCTGTCTACAAGGTCTTTTGTTTTTATATTTTTCATTTTTTCTAAAGTTTTTTGAACAACAAATTCGTGCATACCTATGTGAGAACCAATTTCTTTAAAACTCATTGTTTTTGAATTGAGTTTCATAAAAATCCATTTTTTTAACATTGTTTGTACAGGAGCAAGAATTTCCATAGGATGTTTTGTTTCTAATAATTTTCTCAACTCAATTAATGCTTTCCCGTTATTTTTTGTCATAATATAATCTGTTAAATTAAATAAATCTTGGTTTGACGTACACATAGTCGAAACCATATCCTTTGTAATAATATTTTGTGGATATGCCAGTAATGAAAGTTTTTCTATTTCCGCATCAAATTCTCTTAAATTATTACCTTTGCATTCAATTAGTTCTGTTATTGCATCTTTTTGTATTTTTACATTTTTTTCTTTTGCAATATTAGAAATTATATTAGATAATTCTGCTGTTTTGTATGTAGGAATAGTTGTAAATTCTTGTTTATTATATTTAGATAATAATTTAAAAATTTTTCTTCTTGAATCAGGTTTTTTCTTTTTATCATCTTTTGGAAATTTATCTACAAAAAATATATCGAGCATTTCTGAATTATTCTCAAGTGCGGAAGTTATTTCATCAATTTGATTATCGTCTAATGATGCAGAGAGCAAATCAACACGTTTATTCCCTTCTTTAAATAATTGATAACAATTGATAACAATCATCATTTTCCCGAACATCATAGGTTGTGTCCTCAGAACAGAAATGAATTCGGCATAATCTAAATTATCATGAACGACATAATTCATCTCAGAGAAATTTTTATCCAGTTTTTCTCTGTATTTTTTTAATTCTTTATCAATAAGAAAATCTTCGTCACCGTAGAAAAAATACACGCCCATAAAACAATTATATAATAAAATAAAAAAAGATTATAAGTTTTGAAAAATTGCATTGGCACAAACATAAGCACTTGACCAGCAATTCTGCAAATTAAAACCTCCGCAAAAACCGTCAACATCAATGACTTCCCCGCAAAAATATAAATTAGGAACTTCTGTTGATTCCATTGTTCTTGAATTTATCTTATCAAGATTAACCCCGCCGCACGTAACAGTTTCTCCATCTTTTTTTGTTCCGTTTACTTCAATTTTATAATTGTGTAATTGTTCTTCAATTTTATCTCTCATTGTTCCGGTAATTTTATGGCATTTTAAATCTTTATCAATTTTTATTTCATCAAGAATCAATTCCGAAAATTTATGCGGAATAATATCAGAAAGAAGATTTTTAATTGATTTATGAGGATTTGTGTTTAATAAATTTTGAAGGTCGGGTAAATCTTGAACAAGGTCAAAGGTTAAAACATAAGGAAAATTCTTGCGGGCATTTATAGATGATATTTTATATATAAGCGGGGCAGAAATTCCAAAATGAGTAAATAAAATATCTCCCGTTAAATTTGTTTCTTTATTATAAACATTTTTCAAAACAGTACCCATAATCTGATTAAATTTCTTTTTTGTGACAAGTCCGACCAATGCAGGTTTAGGCTCAATTATAGAAACCCCTAACCGTTTTATCATTTCATAACCGTTATGTCCGCCTGTAGAGTATATAATTTTATCAACATTGTATGAATTCATATCAGTTACAATATTAAATCCATTCTGTTTCTGCTCAATTCTTAGGGCTTTCTCTTTTATGAATTTTATATTTTTAATTTTTTCTAATAACTTATTTCTGACATCTTTAGAGGAATCAGACAGAGGAAAAATTCTTCCATCTTCTTGAATATAAGTACTGATACCTAATTTTTCAAAAAACGAAAGAGTATCGGATACATCGAATTTTGAAAAAACAGAATATAAAAATTTATTTCCACGAGGATAATTTTGAACGAGTTCTTTGAAATCAAATTCCGCATGAGTAAGATTACATCTTCCGCCGCCGGTTGGTAAAATTGTTCTCAATGGTGCAGAATAATCAATAAGAGTAACGTTTTTTATCCCGAATTCAGATAAAAAATACGCACACGCACATCCTGCGGGACCGGCACCGATGATAGCAATATTAGATAATTCTTGTACCATACAAATAAACCGATTCAGGGTCATCTAACTCATCATATATATCAGAAATAGTTTTATTTAGAACAGGATGAACATAAGAAGGTGCAACTTCTAATAAAGGTACTAACATAAATGCTCTTTCATGAACTCTCGGATGAGGAATAATAAGTTCCATTCCGTCTTCATTTTCACTGATAATTTTATTATCATAAAACAGAATATCAATATCAATAGTACGGTCATTATAACCTGATTCATGAGTTCTATCTCTGCCAAGTTGTGCTTCTATACGATGACAAACCTTTAATAACTGTGACGGATAATATGTAGTAGAAATAGCAATAGCCGCATTAACAAACCAATTATCTGTTTTAAAATGCCAAGGTTCTGTTTCATAAAAAGAAGATGTACTAACGAGTTTGATGTTTTCATCGCCCGCAAGCAAACTTGTTGCTTGTTGGACAAAACCAACTCTATCACCTAAATTTGAACCTAAACCAAGATACGCTATAGCCATATAATAATTTTATAACCACGCAACATGATAGTCAAGGACTATTTAATAAGTGCTTGAAGTTCTTTAAAATTAGGGTGTTTAGAAGTTTTTAAAAGTTCAAAAAGAACAGTTTCAACACAGGTTAATTTAGCCCCGAAATCATGCATTAATTCTAATGCAGTACGGTAATCTTTTGTCTTTCGACTTGAAGTGGCATTTTTGACAACATAAACATTAAAACCTTCTTCTAACAAATCCAGAGCGGTTTGATATACACATATATGAGTTTCAATTCCTGTCAAAATAATATTTTTAACATTATACTGTTTGATTTTTTCTTTTATATTATCTTGCGATAAAGCGGAAAAATTAACTTTTTCAAAAGTATTATCAGAACTGATTGCTCCTTTTAATTCAAAAACAGTTTCTCCTAATCCCTTAGGATATTGTTCGGTAATAACAATAGGCAAATCCAATGTTTTAGCAGTTTTAGCAAGGATAGCATTGTTTTTAACTATTTCTTCTCTATTTTTAAGCATACTGACAAGTCTGTCCTGTACATCAATAATCAACAACAAAGAATCGTTAGTATTAATCATAAAAACTCTCTTTCAAAAACCTATACTTGTAAATGTTTTTTTATTGATAAAAGGCTTCCGCCTGCACCAAATAACACACCTAAGCAAATCAATGTGAGAACTACCATACCCTCAGCCATTATAGGAGCAGGTATAAGGAAAAATTTGTTGACTTTGATTAAAGACATCTGAACAAAATGCAGAGGAACAAGTGCTATTAAAGCACCTGCAAGTCCGTAGAATGCTCCTTGTAAAACAAGAGGTATCCTTATATACCAATTGCTGACACCCATAAGCCTCATAATTTCAATTTCATCTTTTCTGGATTGAATTACAAGTTGAATAGTATTGTTAATAATAGTAATGGTCAACATAGCAACTATAAGAGTTACAATAATAGTTGTGGTATTAACAACGTGAGTAATGAGTTGAAGTTTTTTTGCAAAAGCCTGAGCATAACTCGTACTTTCAACATTATTATTGGCTTTAACAGAAGCCATAACTTCATCAATATAATCTAAATTATCAACTTTGACGTGTAACGTATCCGGAAGCGGATTACTAATATTAGGCAAATCAATCTCTTTTCTTAATGATTTCCATGATTGTTCTTTTGGTATTACTCTAACACTAACAACGTGATTTATTTTAGAAAGGCTGTTAGCAACATCACGAGCAGGTGCGTTTGGTTTTAAGTAAGCCGAAACTTCCAATATAGAACCTAATTCGTTTGCAAATTGAGCCATTGAAAGAGTTGAACGGAACAATGCTCCGAATATTGATAAAATTGCTGCCATAGTAGTAATGATAACAATATTCATAAACCCTGTTCTTTTAATATCGTTTACTGCTTCCATTGTTATACGGTAAACAATTCTTATATCCGTAAGCCAATCTTTTGGCATATGTTCTTTTACTTGATTTTTTATTGCTTGTTTTCTACTCATACGTACCTGCCTGAACATCTCTAATAATTTCACCGCTATCAAGGGTTAAAACTCTTTTTCTGAAATAATTAACCATACTCTTATCGTGAGTGGAAACAATAATTGTAATCCCTCTTTGATTAATTTGATCAAGAATTTGCATAATCTCTAAAGAATTTTTAGGGTCTAAGTTTCCTGTAGGTTCGTCAGCGATTAATAACGGAGGTCCGTTTACAATTGCTCTTGCAATACTAACCCTTTGTTGCTCTCCACCGGACAATTCAGTAGGTTTAGAATTTCTTTTTTCCATAAGTCCGACAACTTTTAATGCCCCGAGAACACGAGTTCTAATTTCTTTTGTACTCATTCCGAGTGTTCTGATAACGTATGCAACATTATCGTAAACGGAAATATTAGGCAAAAGTTTATAATCTTGGAATACAATTCCCATACATCTTCTCAGATTAGGAACTTTATCCGACGGAAGGTTAGCAATATTAATACCGCCGATTAATACAGTTCCGCTTGTCGGAGTTTCTTCTTTATATAGCAACTTCATAAGAGTTGACTTACCTGCACCGGAAGCACCTGTAACAAATACAAATTCTCCGGACATAATATCTAAATTAACGTTTTTTAACGCATAGTTATTTTTATATTTTTTTGTAACTGCTCTTAATTGTATCATTTTTTAATCTCAACTATTCTTTTTACTATACTTTTAGCATCTAACCCAAAATGCGACAAGAGTTCAGATGCAGTACCGCTCATACCAAATTGATTATCAACCCCGATTCTGACAACTTTTGTCGGAAGTTGTTCTGAGAGGAGTTCACATACTGCACTTCCCAAAGCACCTTTTATGGAATGATTTTCAACAGTAACAACAAGACCTGTTTTTTTTGCGGAAGTTAGAACCGATTCGTTATCAAAAGGTTTAACAAACGGAATATGAAGTAATTCAGCATCAATACCCCAATCTTTTAAAGATTCAACGGCATCAATACATTCTTGCAATGTTTCGCCGTTTGTAATTATTGTTAAATCTTTTCCTTCTTTTATAAGTTTTGCCTTAGGCGAAATTTCCACCCCTTCGGAAAAAACGTCAGGGAGTGAGGCACGAGCGACACGAATATAAAACGGTCCGTCGTGTTCTGCTGCATATTTAACAGCGGAATAAGTTTCTGCATAATCAGCAGGAACAATTACACTCATATTAGGTAAATTAGCCATTAAAGCAATATCTTCAAGTGCCTGATGAGTAGCACCGTCTTCTCCTACGGTAACACCGCCGTGTGTTCCGACAATTTTAACATTGAAGTTTGAATAACAAACAGTATTTCTTATTTGATCATAGGTTCTGCCTGTCGCAAAAACAGCGAATGTTGCGGCAAACGGAATTTTACCTGTGGCAGAGAGTCCTGCTGCTGTATCTATTAGATTTTGTTCGGCAATCCCGATATCAAAAAATCTTTCAGGAAACTCTTTAGCGAATAATTTTGTCTGAGTAGAAGCAGATAAATCCGCATCGAGTACAACAATATTTTCATTTTGTTTGCCTATATCTGCAAGAGCCTTGCCGAATGCTTCCCTTACTGAGCGTTTTTTTGTTCTGTCTATAATCACAAATACTCTCCTCTATAATTAAAGTATAGCATAAGTAATAAAAAAATGCCTTATATTGTAACAGACGGGATATAAGTTTTAACAAAACATACAAACATACCTGAAAAATACAAAATAATATACGATAAATAATAGCCTCATGTTTAAATCCATTTTTATGCTAAAATATAGAAAAGTAGTAAATAAAAGAGGTAAAAATGGAAGATTTAAGAGAGAAATATGAAGTGGTAATCGGACTTGAAGTCCATGCACAATTAAAAACAAAATCAAAAATATTTGCACCTGACAGTACGGAATTCGGAAATGAACAAAATTCACAAATAAGTGCAATTACATTGGGTATGCCGGGTGTCTTGCCTGTGTTAAACAAAGAATGTGTTAATATGGGTATAAAATTAGGATTAGCACTCAATTGCGAAATCCCTGAAAGATGTAAGTTTGACAGAAAACAATATTTTTATCCTGACCTTCCGAAAGGATATCAAATATCGCAATATGATGAACCGATTTGTGTTAATGGTCACTTAGATATTAACGGAAAAAGAATAGGTATAACGAGAGCCCATTTAGAAGAAGATGCGGGTAAACTTGTTCACGTTGGCTCTGACGGTATAGCAGGTTCAAAATATTCTTTGGTTGACCTTAACAGAGCAGGTACTCCGCTATTAGAAATTGTATCAGAACCTGATATGAGAAGCAGCGAAGAAGCCAAAAATTATATGGAAGAATTGAGAAATATAGTTCGTTATATTGGTGTTTGCGACGGAAACCTTGAAGAAGGTTCAATGAGATGTGATGCTAATATCTCAATTATGCCTAAAGGGTCAAAAGAATTTGGTACTCGTGCCGAAATTAAAAATGTAAACAGTTTTAAGGCATTGCAAAGAGCAATAGAATATGAAATAGACAGACAAATTGAACTTGTTGAAGACGGAGAAGAAGTTATCCAAGAAACACGTTTATGGGATGATAATGAAGGTGTTACGAAATCAATGAGAGGGAAAGAAGATGCTCACGATTACAGATATTTCCCTGAACCTGATTTGATGCCGCTATCTATTTCAAGAGAATGGGTGGAAGATGTTAGAAAAACACTTCCTGAACTTCCAAACCAAAAAAGAGAAAGATATAAGTCACTCGGATTAAGTGAATATGATGCTTCAGTTATTGTTGAACAAATGGAATCTGCTCTGTTCTTTGATAAAGTTCTTGAATTGGGTTCAGATGCTAAATTAGCGGTTAACTTTATGATGGGTCCTATTGCAGCATATTTAAAAGAGGAACATATAAATATAACCGATACAAAATTAACTCCTGAAAATCTGGCAGAATTATTAGGTTTGATAGAAAAGAATACAATTTCTAATAATACAGGAAAACAAATTATTGTTGATATGATGAAAGACGGAACATCAGCATCGAAGATTGTTGAAGAAAGAGGTCTTAGTCAAATTACAGACGTTAATGCAATAAGAAAGATTGTAGAAGATATCGTAAACAATAACCAACCTCAGGTAGAACAATATAAATCAGGTAAAACAAATATCTTAGGTTTCTTTGTAGGACAGGCAATGAAAGCCACTAAAGGTAAAGCAAATCCTCAAACAGTTAACGAAATCTTAAGAGAATTATTAGACTAAAAATAAAAAATAAAATAAATCAAATCAAATAAAATAAAAAACACTGTTCTTATATTGGATAGTGTTTTTTATTTGCTATAACTCATACATATAATGTATGCTCTATAAAATATTTCCCCTAAATCCCTGATAAAAAAAAGTTAACATTCCTTTACAATTTATCTATTGGGAAATGGAGAAATTTTAATGGCTAGACGAACAAACACAAAAATTGTAGAAATCAGACCTGATTTAGCAGTTGCACCGCAAATAAAAACAACTGCATACAATGATATTAATCTAAAGAATTGGAAAGAATATGATTATGTGAAAACTGATACTCTTTGGGAGTTTCCGTCAAGATTGAAAGAGGGCGGACATTCAAATGAATATCACGGTAATTTTATTCCGCAAATCGCACAACAACTTTTCTGGAGATATACAAAAGAAAATGATATAGTTTTAGATTTATTTTTTGGTTCAGGTACATCAGGAATAGAAGCGATAAATATGAATAGAAGATGTATTGGTGTTGAATTAAAAGATGAACTGGCAGAAAAAGTTTCAGAGAAATTTACACCGAAACAATTAGTTACTGATGTAAACATAATTTGTGCTGATTCAGCAAGCCCTCTTGCAAAAGAAAAAATAAAAGCAAGACTTGATGTAATGATGAAAGACAAGGCTCAATTACTTATACTTCACCCACCTTATGATGATATTATTAAATTCTCTGACAGAAAAGAGGATTTATCAAACTGTGAAACAACAAAAGATTTCTACGACGGTTTTGAAAAAGTTGCACAAAACGGATATGACTTGCTTGAGGATAAACGATTTGCTGCTCTTATTATCGGAGATAAGTATACTGACGGCGAAATAGTTTCTCTTGGTTTTGAATGTCAAGAAAGAATGAAACGTATCGGTTTCCGTCACAAAACAACAATTGTTAAAGATATGCAAGGAAACGAAAAAGCAAAAGGAAAAGATGCGAATCTGTGGAGATACAGAGCATTAGCAGGAGGCTTTAATATATTCAAACATGAATATATAATGATTTTCCAAAAAGATGAAAGCCATAAAAGAAAAATTGAAAAGTTAAACAAACTTGTTGGCTAAAAAATAATATAACATATTTAAAGCATGCCCAAATATCATATCAGGCATGCTTTTTTGTTAATATTTCTTCATAAATGTTTAATAAATAGTGTTTTGTTTCAATAATATCAATATATTAAGACATGATACAAAATGATATACTTTGCCTGTTTTAAACCTAAAGTTTTAAGAAAAAGTGCCGTAAATAATAATAATAAGTGAAGTTATTACTCATGGACAAGTAATTAACAGGTCAAGGGACAAAATGGGATTATCGTCATCACAAGCAAGATTGCTTTCGCTAACAGGGCGTATGCATGACATAGAGTATAAGGCTCAACGAATAGAAGCGCAAAAATTACAACTTGCGAATAAAACTCGTCGTGTGTATGAAGATTATCTCAATGCCCTTGAACAAATAAGAATTCAAAACAAGATTTTAAACACTGATGGCAGTGTTACTTTTGTTGATACAACATTCAACAATTTTATAGGATCAAAAGTAAATGACAATTCCATATACATATTGAGAGATTTAGAGTCCGGTAAGATTTATGTCCCTAATGAGATTAGAAGTGCGTTCAACAACTCGGATAAAACCATTGATGGGTTTATGAAATCGTTAGACAGTGTAATTTCTAATGAAAATGCAAGTTACACAAGTATAACATCTGCAGAAGAATTAATGAGTTTATCAGGAAGCAGCGGAAATTTCAGACTTGATAAAGATCTTGTTCTTGATAATTGGGAAGGAATATCTAATTTTAAAGGTACATTTGATGGAAACGGACATACTATTACGATAAATAATAGTCAGGAAGGTTTATTCTTAGATACAAACGGTGCTACATTAAAAAATATTGAAATTACAGGTAATATAAATAACACTGACAGAATATATTATCATGGTTTGCTTGCGGCATACTCGAGTAATACAACAGTTGAAAACTGCTCTGTTACAGGTTCGATACATGGAGGAAAATATATTGGCGGATTAATAGGGCAATTACAAGGAAACAGTAGTGTAATAAATTGTGATGCGAATGTAGACGTATCAGCAGACTTAATAAGTTCAGATAATGGAGTTTCAGAAGCAACAAAATGGGACTGTGTATCTTATTCAGGTGGGTTTATTGGCAGATGTGAAGGTAATGTATCAATAGAAAATTGTAAATCAAGCGGAGATGTTTCTTCAGAATATGATATAATCGGCGGATTTATCGGAATTACCTATAGAGGAAGCATAAATATCAAAAATTGCGTATCAGAAGGAAATGTCGAAGCAAATCGAAATGGTTTGTCTACAAACTTTGATGCAACACTTTCAAAAAAAACTGTAAGACCGAGTGGAACTTTCTTAGGAGAATGTTTAAATACGGCAACTGTTAACATAGACAACTGTTATGCTTACGGAATGCCGATGAACGATGGTGGCGGTATACAAACAAAATATAGCGATTTTGGAACATCATATAATGCAACATCTTTAACTGTAACTGATTCATATTCAAAATATGCTAATAATATACCTGCTGTCACAACAATCAGACCGCAAGCATCTGATATAGATCAAACTAATTATCCAAATGTCCCTTCTGATATGATGAACTATTATGTTCAAATGTTTAATGCTTTAACCGAAGCAGGCGGGGCATTAACTGTTGATGATGAACATGCAAATGATCCGGATTGGTTTTCTAATATTGTAACTAATGGTTTTGCAATTATTAGTACATTAACAATTAAAGATAACTATTTTGAATTATATGATGTTAGTGTTGCTGTAGATACTAATTTGCAAGAAGTAGAAAATAAATCAAAACTAAGAAAAGCAGAAGCACAATATGAAGCAGATATGAAACGTATTGATATGAAAGACAGAAAATACGATTATGATCTTGCTGCATTAGAAAATGAAAGGAATGCTATAAAACAAGAAATGGAAACTTTAAAAACAGTAGCAAAGGATAATGTTGAAAGGACATTTAAGTTATTTGGATAGTACTAAATAAAATTACAAATGATAATATTATCGAATTATAAATCATAATATTTCTTGCTTGATACATTCTAAACATAAAACTTGCCGATCGGTTTTTAATAATATCATTCCAATCTTCAAAAGGAAAATGAAACCATTTTTTATTAGGGATAATAGTTTTATCATATGAATATAATTTTAAAGATTTAACTAAATCAAAAGATAACGGAAGTGTTAAAAATACTAAAAATACCTTTTCAGAAACGATATGAGAAACATAAACTATAAATAAAGATAAATAACCGAATAAAATAATAGTGATTAAAAACAAGATTGATTCCTTATCCGAAAAAAAAGAATTAGCGATTGTTTTTTTGTTTTCATTTCTATCAATATCTTTATCCAAAAAGTTATCCGTATAGAGTAAATTAACTGTAAAAAACAAAGTTGGAAGTGACAATATTAGAGGTTTAACGGACAGATGTCCGCACATAACGAGATACACTCCTGAATATAAGATAGGAGCGAATGCTAGTGCTACAGCCAATTCAGATAATTTTTTTCTTGATAAGAAAGAATAAAAAAGAACAATTAATCCACCGGATAACATAAACCACAATACTTTATAACTGACGACCAGCGTAAAAAAAAGACCTACGCAAAAAGAAAAAGTACAGTAATAATAAATAACTCTCAACATATCACTTGAATTAACAGAACCATTTAACAAATAACGACATTTTCCTCTTTGGGTATTAGGAAGAACCAAATTCCCATTATTATCTTTATACTTTAATAAAATTTTGTAATCACAATAATCATCAAAAAGATTTGTAGCCAAATGAGCAGAGAGTATTCCCAATAAAGCAATAATCCCATACAAAAAATTTCCGCCATTTTTAAAAGAATACACAAATATTACTAACCAAGCGAAAAAAGACATCGGAAGCGTGTACCATCTGGAACACTCAAGCCAAAACTTAAATTTAGACAGCATTAAACAAGACCTCCGAGAGACTTAACAATTTCATAATCGGCACCTGCTTCAAGTAATTCTTCCGCTTTAAGTCCAAATAAAGAAATTATTTCAGAAACGTTTTCTTTTTTAGATAATTTATTTATAACTAAATCAATTGCATCCGTTCTTGAGAGATTATTTATCTGATTATATTTGCCCAGAGCAATACTTCTACGTTTTGCCTTACCCATTATTTAACCTCATCTAATGCAAGCAGAGCAACACCAATCATACCTGAATAATTACCTGCACAACCTTTTCTGATAGAAGTAGGAGTTGTAACAATTTCATTATTGACTTCATTTTCAATTTTTTGAATATCAACAAATTCAGCCATAGAACCCGAAAGTACAAAACAATCAGGATCAAATATATTAGCAAGTCCGATAATACCTTGAGTAATATGATTTTGCCAAAGATTAAAGATTTTAGTCATCTCCGGACAACCTAATTTAACCCCATCAATAACATCATAAGTAGTAATATTGATATTACCGCTAATTTCTTCGGCAGTTCTTTTCAAACCTGTGCCTGAAGCGTATGCTTCAAAACAATCCCAAGAGCCGCAAGTACATTTTCTACGTTTATCCGGAAACATTTTAAAATGCATTTCGCCCGCAGCACCGGATTTACCTTTAAACAATTTATTGTTTAGTATAATGCCTCCGCCGACACCTGTACCCAGTGTAAGCATAATTGAATCGGAACAATCTTTTGAAGAACCTATGATATGTTCAGCCCAGGCTGCGGCATTAGCATCATTTTCCAGAAAAACTTTTTTGTCTGTTAACGATTGAAAATCAATATTTCTATATCCGTCAGGTAAATTACCGGTTGAACTGATTACACGTGTATTCTGATTATTAACAGCACCTGCTGTTGCGATTGCAATTACATCTACCTCTGTATATTTAGAAATAGCAGTTTTTAAGATATCAATTATTCCTTCCAAAGTTTTAGGAGTTGAATTTTTAGTTATATCATCTATAATGGAACCGCTTTCATCAATAATAGTATAATAAATTTTTGTTCCGCCAATATCAAATGCTAACGCTTTTTTCATATATAAAATCAGCCCTTTCTTATTTTGCTCAACATCTCATTGATTGCTTTTGGTAAATATTTATTAATTAAACTTGTGTGATTTACAATGTTTTCTCGTTCATTATTTGGAACATAATATTTATATCCGTTTTTTTCTAATCTTAACAACTTCGATTCACTATTTGATGTCAGTTTGACTATATTTTCAACTCTATTCCAAGCAGATACAGGTCTATATCCAAATATATTCATTTTAAATCCTTTCTATAAATCTTTTTGTAATCAGTTGCGGTCTGGTAATAGCAGAGCCGATTACTACTGAATGAGCCCCGATTTCAAATGCTTTCTTAACTTGATTAGGCTCCCATATTCTGCCTTCCAAAATGGTTGGGATATCAATATTGTTGACAATTTTTTCTAATAGGAAAAAATCAGGTTCATCACTATCAGAAAGAGATTCCTGAGTGTATCCTGATAAAGTTGTTGATACAATATCTACCCCTAATGATTGGCAATTTTTTGCTTCATCAAAAGTGGCAATATCAGCCATAGCAAATCTGCCTGCACTATGGATTCTGTCAATAATCTCTTTTAAGGAGCAATTATTAGGTCTTGGTCTTGAAGTACCGTCAAAAGCAATAATATCAGCACCAGCATTAATTAATTCATCAACTTCTTTTAAAGTTGGAGTTATATAAACAATTTCTTTCCAGTTAGGTGGTAATCCCTCAGGTTTAGTGAGTCCGATAACAGGAATATTCAGAGTTTTAGCATTTTTAACATCTCTTGCTCCTGCCACACGGAGTGCGGAAGCCCCGCCATTAATAACTGATTGCATCATAGCGAACAATGCATCTTCTCTGTATAACGGCTCGTCAGGCATTGCCTGAACCGACACAATAAGTTTATTTTTTAAGAAATCAATCATAGGATAATAATACTTCAAAAAAAAAACAGGCTCAATATATTTTCATATAAAGAACCTGTTTTATTTTTTTGTAGAAAGGAAAGGTCTACTTATTACAGTAGAACTGATTTTTTAAGAACTAAGCATTAGGTGCTTGTTCTGCAGGAGCATTTAAACTATTCAATGCATCAGTTGCAGCGGCAACGACTGTGTCGTCTGCATCTGATTGAGCGATTGTATAAATTTTGCTTAAATCATCCTTATATTCAGGGCGTTGAATATATCTTAATGAATCGATTGCTGCTGTTCTGATAGCAGGATTTGGATTATTCTTCAATTCATTAACTACTTGACCTGCAGCAGGTAAATCCGTAAGAGGAACTACATTACCTGTGCGTTTTTCAATTTCATCGCCATAAGTTTTTTGTAAAATTGCAGTTGTAAACAAAGCGTATTCTTTGTTACGTTCTGCTTGTTCCATAGGAGTAACAGTGTTTGCTAATGTAACTTCTTCAGGAGTCAATTGATGAGGCAATTTAACAGTTGAAGGATCTTTACCTTCTTGTTGTGCCTTAGCAACAGCCATATCGTTTTCTGCTACTTTGTCTCTTAGTTGTAATTGTTGTTCAGTTGGTCCGTCTAACTTAGTTGAATCAGTATCAATAATATCAATAAGTTTATTCAATACTGCTTCTTGAACATAAGGTACGGCATCTGCTTCATTAGTTAAACCTTTTTTAGCGATTTCATCCATTTGAAGTGCTTGTTTATCGAAATCAGGATCGCTTAAGTTAGCAACAACAGAATCTATATCAACGGATGTATCTTGAGCCGGCGGGTTTGTTGCCGGAGTATCTGCCGGAGCAGGTTTTTCAGTCGGTTTTTGTTCTACAACAGGATCCGGAACCTTTACATCAACAGGTTGTTGAGGTTGTGGTTGTGGAGTTGTATTAACCGGTGGGTAATACGGTTGAGTGTCCGCTGTAGGATAATCATAATAATATCCCGGTTGTGGAGCATTCAACGTAGGTGTATCTAAATTGATTTGAACCGCATTATAACTTGGTGCGAATGTTGGTCTTTGAACCGGAGCATTTTGCACAGGTGTTTGCGGGGTTTGAGGTGAATTAATCATTATAATACCTTTCCTAACTATATCTACAATTAATATAAGTTTACTTATTTAAATAAATTGCCACATGAAATTAACAAAGTTTACATTTGTTAATACATTAAGCAGTCCACTGTTGAGTTGCAGTTTCAGGTAATGGTCTTTGAGGAGCCGGTGCCGGTGGCACATTTAATGTAGGCTGACTCAAATTTAATTGAACTGCATTATAACTAGGCTTGAATTCAGGAGCCTGAGTGTATACTGGTTGTTGTTGGATGCTTGCGTTTGCAACTGGTGCTGTCATATTTTTGTCCTTTCACTACTAATCTACAGATAAATCTATTATCAATTAGTGTAATACACTTCAAAAATTTTTTTTGCTAATCATAAGTTGGTTTGTTACAAAATTTAATATAATTTTTAAATAAAATATCGGGTATAAAGTGTCAAATCTACAATATTAAAGGACTGTAGACCATGCTAAAAGAATACATCATGTTGATATCAATTTAACGATTATATATCGACGTTAGCCATCATATCAACTAATGTTTGAATAGTAGATTCCATAGTAACACTATCGGATGTTCGTTGTTGGAGGAAAGCGTTAATTTGCGGCATCATTTCAATTGCAATATCTAATTTTGGGTTGCTACCAGGTTGATACATGCCGACGTCAATCAAATCTTTATTTTCACGATAGAGAGAGAGCATTGCACGCATTTTCCCTGCCGCAGATTTATGCTCGGGGGATGCGATAGCAGACATAAGACGAGAAATACTTCCTAAAACATCTATTGCCGGATAATGATTACTCTCAGCAACTTTTCTTGAAAGAAAAATGTGACCGTCAACAATCCCACGAACGATATCAACGATAGGGTCAGCAATGTCATCCCCTTCCATAAGAACAGTATACAATGCAGTAATAGAACCTTTAGGACTGTTACCTGCACGCTCTAACACTTTTTGAAGCCAAGAGAATATAGAAGGCGGATAGCCTTTCATTGTAGGAGGTTCTCCCAAGGACAGACCGACTTCACGGCCTGCCATTGCACAACGGGTAACGGTATCTGTCATTAAGAACACTTTTTTCCCTTTATCACGAAAATATTCACACACAGCAGTAGCGGAGAGGAGTGCTTTTTGTCTGATTAAAGGGGGTTGGTCGCCTGTTGAACATACAATGACCGATTTTTTCATACCTTCGACACCGAGAGAATCTTCAACGAATTCTTTTACTTCACGACCACGTTCGCCGATGAGGGCAACGACGTTAACATCAGCATCAGAGTTACGAGCAATCATGCCAAGCAGTGTACTTTTACCGACACCTGAACCGGCGAAAAGTCCTAAACGTTGACCGCAACCCATAGTCATACAGCCGTCTATTGCACGAACTCCTGTTGAGAACATTTCAGTGATTATAGGACGTTCAAAAGGACCCGGTGGCGGACCTTCAATATTACGCCATAAAGCACCTTCCGTATTGAGAGGTTTTCCGTCAATTGGTTCCCCCATAGGATTAATTAATCTTCCAAGTAAGAAATCTCCGACAGGAATACAAATAGGACTTCCGGTTGTTTCGACAAGGCTTCCTTGCCCAATACCCGTACCGTCAAGCAGCAAGAGTAATTGTGCAACATCCCCTTTGAAAGCAGCAACTTCTGCCGGTTTTTTTTGTCCGTCATTAGTTTCAATATAGCAAAGATCCCCAATTTTTAGTCCTGGTAATTTTACTTCTACTGTCAGTCCTAATAATTTTGATACAGTACCTTTAAATTGATAGAGTGATGTCGTATCAAGTTTGTCTTTAACTCTTGATTTAAGATTATTAATATATTCCTCATAATTAGTAACCATATTACTATATTAGCATATTTTAGAATTAGTGTATAATATGTAACATGCGATAAAGTAAATAGCAAAAGTTATATCTGAAAAGTTATTAGTTTAATGTACCCGTTAAAAATGGTTTGATTTTTACATTTAAAGATAAGATACTACTTAATTTCTTATTGCCTTCAAAATTGGCAATCCTACACTAACCCTTCCCTTGCTAAGGGCAGGGGATATACGACTTCCTTCCCTTGACAAGGGAAGGACTGAGGATGGGTTACTGATTTGATAAATTGGTGCGAAACATCGCAATCTATCACTGCTGTTTTAAAAATATTATTGTATATAATAAATATTATAGGTATATATTAAATAGAAATATTAATAAAAAATAATAGGAAACGAAATCATAGTACAAAATGGAATGACCCA